>NZ_LSIS01000073.1:0-38530 GCF_001556365.1 Blastomonas sp. CCH1-A6
ACGGCGTCGGCGACCTCATGCCTTGGATCGACGTGACCTGAAAACATCGCTTACGGAAGTCCGTCAGGGCTTCCTCCTTTCTTTTTGCTCGCAGCCCTTTGCAGACCACGTAAGAACAGGCGCAATTATCGATGGCCGACATCAATCCTGGGCATCAGGCTTGTCCAGATCAGCAAGTCGCTCTGGCATTTCCAGGACCTTCAAAGCCGCCGCCTCGATCGCCTCTGCCTGTGTGGGGAAAGCCTCGGCCGAACTGATTGACACCCCGTTTGAATAGGTGATCGTCGCCTGGAAGCCGTTGCCCTTGGGTGTCGCGCTCAGTGTGACCTCGGTCATGCTCAGGCTCCTCGTTGCCTGCTTTCAGCTAACCGCCATAGGCCCTGATCCGTTCTGTGACTACCGAGATCCGGGCGACGGCAGCCTACGAGCCATCTCAAGAAATCGGCATCGCAAAACGCATCGTCCGTTACTGGCTCAATGGCTGGTTCCTGACCTTGCAGCTGGGGACTGGGGAGCACACCGTACGCGACAAATCGCTGGATCAACTGGCAGAAAAACACGAAATTCCAGATGCATGGATCGAAATCTGCGAAATGGCAGCTTCTCCGTCAAAAATGACGGGGGCGAGGGGAGTTACGTGGATTTGACCAAGGCGAGGCCGAGAATGGCGGAATTCGGCAGTCCTATATGTTCTTGACATGTTCTTGAATCTGACTTAGCTTCTACCTCGCCTTTCGCAGTGTGAACCGGGCTCCTGACCACAAGGAGTCCGTGTATGACACGGCCAATCTGTCTCCAGGTTTACATCTCCAGCGAGCTCAGCTCGATGATCCGCAAGGCTGCCAAGGCCAAAGGGATCAGCATGAGCGAGTGGGTTCGCGCCTTGCTCGCCAATGCCTGCACCGAGGACGAGCTTGCCTCGCGGCTCGACGCTTCCATTGAGCGAATTTCCCGCCGCTCGGTGTTCCTCATGGTCGGGGTTGATGCGCTGCTGGCAGGGCACCCCGACCACGCGCTGCGCGGTCGGGCTCACCAGGCGTACGTGCGCAAATGTAAGGAACTCGGTCTTTCTACAGCCGCTGGCGAGGGAGGCTCCGATGAAGCGTAATCTCGTCAACTTCACGCGTGGCAGCCAGCTGCTCGGACACTTCAGCTTCATGTTCGCGGCGGGTCTCAAGGGCCCATTGATTGTCGCCGCGCTCGTGATCTCATGGACCTCCTGGTGGACCATTTCGGCAGGCCTCACCGACCATGAAGTCTACCTCGTCTGGATGCGGATCTATGCTGCCATCTACGGCTTCATGGAGTTCGATCCCGCCAAGCGGATTACCCTGGAAACTGCCTTTGGCTCGACCATCCAGTTTCCGATTGCGCAGCTCGAAAGCTATCCGCCGGTGGTCCATGCGTGGGAGAAGCTCATGGCGCTTCTGACCAGTGCCTTGTGGCGGTCCGGCTTCCTCTTGGTCCCAGCCTTTGCCGTCTTCTACTGGTTCGCCGAGCGGTTCGGCGGTCGCTCCAAGGAGCGCAAACACGAGCGCGGCGCGATGCTGGTTACGCTCCCCGAGCTCGTCGATGAATTGACCGCGCATAACCGGCGCGAGCGCACCCGTGAGCTCGATACTGCACTGGGCTGGAAATGGCGGCTCAGTCTGCCGCGAGAGATCGCCCGGGTCTTTCCGTACCGGCCATCGCATATCGCCACGGTCTCCTATCCCTGGCGGCTCGAGCAAAGCCATGCAATGCTCATTGGCACGACCGGTATGGGCAAGACCGTGGCGATCTCCGACATGATTGCGGAAGCCAGAGCCAAGGGGCAGCGCTGCGTGGTCTTCGATCTGACCGGCGCCTTTATCGAGCACTTCCATGCGGCCCATTGCGACATCATTCTGAACCCGCTCGATGCGCGCTGCCCCCAGTGGAGCCTGTTTGACGAGTGCCGTTCCGAAGGCGAGTTCTGGGCCGCCGCGGACGCCCTCGTCCCCCATGACGGGGGCGGAGAAGCCCAGTTCTGGGTGATTGCTGCCCGCGCGCTATTCGTCGAATTCTGCCTCAAACTCGTGGCCGAGGGCAGGGCGACCAACGACGCCCTGGCCCGTGAGCTGATGACCGCGGACCTGTCGCGCGTGCATGCCATGATGCGCGGTACGATCGCCGATCCGCTGACCGCGCCGGAAGCCGCCCGTATGGCGGAATCGATCCGGGCCGTTTTCAACGTCAACGCAAAGGCGCTCAAGCTGCTGCCGACTGCCGGACCTCGTTTCTCGGTCCGCCAGTGGATCGAGGACGGGGCCGATAGCGCCCAAAGTGAGGGCTCGATCCTGTTCATTTCGGCCCGCTATGTCGACATGAGCGTCTGCGCGCAGTTGCTTACGCTCTGGCTCGACACGGCCATGAACACGCTGATGACGATGCCCCGCACCCGCGATCTCAAGTGCTGGTTCTTCGTCGATGAACTCGGCGCATTGCACCGCCTGCCGGCCCTCGAGAAAGGCTTGCAGACGGCGCGCAATTTCGGTGGCGCGATTGTTCTTGGCCTGCACGCCTATGCCAAGCTCAAGGAGGTCTACGGCGAAAACATGGCGATGACGCTGGCATCGCTCGCCCGGACCAAACTGATCCTTGGAACCGCCGACCGCGAGACCGCCACCTGGTGCTCCGACTTCATCGGCCATCGCCAGGTCAGGGACATGGAAGAGGGCTACACTTACGGCTACAACAATGCCCGCGATGCGGTCAGCCTGACCCCGCGCAAGCATATCGAGCCGCTCCTGCTGCCTGACCAGCTGATGAACCTGCCGCGCCTGTCAGGGTACATCAAGTTCCCCGACGGTTTTCCCGCCGCACCGATCAAGCTGAAGCCCGTCGACCGACCCAAGCGGGCGGAGACCTTCATTGCCAGGGTCAAGGAAAGCCCGAAGGCAAGGGTCACGGTGCCCCATCCGGCGGCGGAGCAGGCCGAGCAGAAGGCAGCGCCAACAGGCAGCGAGCATCCCTCGTCCAACGATGACGGAGCGGGCAAGCCGGTCGTCCCAAAGCAGGGCGAACTGGCGCTGGATCAGGGACCGAAAGCCGCGCCGAGACAGGAGCCTGACGCGCCAGCCAAGGATCTTGGTCGAGCAGTGGAACACCCACCCGGCAAGCGGACCAAAGAGCGGGAACCGGCAGCTCGTTCCGGGCAGGAGAAGGCGGGCAAGGCCAGGAAGGAGCGATCGAATACCAGAACCGATGCTCCGCCGCGAAAGGCTGGAACTTCTGCCCGCCCACTTCTCCCGACAGGCGAAGCCGCAGCGGCGCGGGATCAGTCGGCTTCGCCTAAGGGCACGCCTAAGGCCAGCACGCCGGGAACGGAAGGGCTGCAACAGGGCAAGCCGGATAACCCGAAGAGCCAAAGCTCCCGCGATGCCGCCGCGCGCAAGCTGATGATCGAGGATGGTCTGCGGGAGCACGAGCCTCCGCCGATCACTGGTCCCGATCTTGGCGACATGGAGATGTGAGCATGTCGCTGACTGCCTCGGGATGGCGGACCGATCGATGCTGTCGGTAGCCAATGTCCGCACCGCCGGCGGCGCGGCCAACTACTTCGCTGCCGACAATTACTACACGCGGGCTGATGCCGATCGCTCGGGTGAATGGCTGGGGAAGGGCGCTGCCGCGCTCGGGCTCGAGGGGACCGTCGACGCACGGCAGTTCGAGGCGGTCCTTAAGGGACTGCTGCCCGATGGCAGCCGCGTCGGCAGTGACAACCGGGCGCACCGGGCGGGGACCGATCTCACCTTTTCGATGCCGAAAAGTTGGTCGGTCCTCGCTCTGGTGGGTGGCGACAAACGGATCCTCGATGCCTATGCGTCGGCCGTCCGGGAAACCCTGCGCTGGGCCGAGAAGAACCTTGCCGAGACCCGGATGGAGGTTCGGGGCAGAGAGCGTGCGGTCCAGACCGGCAACCTTGCGATCGCGCTCTTCCAGCACGACACCAACCGCAACCAGGAGCCCAACGCCCACTTCCATGCCGTCATTGCCAATGTGACGCGAGGGCCCGATGGTAAATGGCGGGCGCTGCGCAATGACAAGCTCTGGCAGCACAATACTTTGCTCAATGCCATGACGATGGCGCGGTTTCGGCTGAGCGTCGAGAAGCTCGGTTACGAGGTCGGGGAGTTCGGCAAGCACGGCAATTTCGAGGCCGTCGGTGTGCCCAAAGATGTGCGCGATGCCTTCAGTTCGCGGCGGGCGGAGATTCTCGACCGCCTGGCAACGATGGAAGGGAGGGGGCTCGCCGCTCGCAGCGCAGCAAACCTCATGACCCGGGCGGACAAGGGGCGGATCGAGGATCGCGATGCGCTGCGGCAGCAGTGGCGGGATACGTCCACAAGGCTGGGCTTTGATCCCGCCATGGTCATTGCAAGGGCCAATGCCCGCAGCGCGGAGGACCTTGGCAATGTGACTGGCGTTGGGCCCACGATGCGCGCGATAGTCCGCAATGCTCAGGCCCTTGCAACCTCCTTAGCCGAGCGGCTTGGCCTACGGGAAGGTGACCCGCTGATACCCTCAAGGCTGACCAACCGCAGTGTCGAGCAGGTCGCCGCAATTCATGCAGTCGCCTCGGCTGTGCGGCATCTGGGTGAGCGGGAGGCGGCCTTCACCCGGGCCGAGATCTACCGCGCAGCGCTTGGCTTTGCGCTCCCAACCTCGCTCGCTGACATCGAGCACCGCGTCGACCAGCTTCTCCGCCAAGGGCATCTGGAGAAGGGCAGGGGCGCCGACCGGCAACTGCTCACGACACGTGACGCCATAAGCCTCGAACAGCGCATCATTGCCGGGGTTGAAGACGGGCGCGGCGCCGCGCCGGCGATTGTTTCTCCCGACCTTGCCGGGTCCCGTCTGCAGGCCCTGTCCCAGATCAAATATGGCCTGACCTTGAACGCTGGACAGGAAGGGGCAGGGCGTTTGCTGCTTGGCTCGAACAACCGCATCGTCGCGATCCAGGGCGTCGCGGGCGCAGGCAAGAGCACGGTCCTCAAACCTGTCGCCGATATCCTGCGCGAGGAGGGTAGGGGCGTGCTCGGGCTCGCGGTGCAGAACACGCTGGTCCAGATGCTCGAGCGCGACACGGGTATTGCCTCGATGACAGTGTCGCGGTTCCTCGCCCGGCACCGCGATCTCATTGAAGGGGCCGATGCGGACCGTCTCGCCGAGGCGCGGGCCGAGATGCGCGGCACCGTCGTGCTGCTCGATGAGGCATCAATGGTCGGCAATGCCGACAAGGAGAAGCTTGTGCGGCTGGCAAACCTGCTCGAGCTCGGCCGCTTTGCCAGCATTGGCGACCGCAAGCAGTTGGGTGCCGTCGATGCTGGAAAGCCATTCGATGTGATGCAGCAGGCCGGCATCGAGACTGCGGTGATGGGCACCAATCTTCGCGCACGCAGCGAAGGCCTGCGTGAAGCCCAACTGGCAGCGCAAGAAGGGCGCATCGAAGACGCCATGCGCCATTTGGCACCCCAGGTGATCGAGGCGGGGAATGAAGCTGCTGTCGAAGCTGCCGCAGCCTGGCTGTCACTGTCGACAGCCGAGCGCGAGGCAACCGCAATCTATGCCTCAGGCCGAAACCTGCGCAGTGCCGTGAACGATGCGGTGCAGACCGGCCTCAAATCCAGCGGCGAGCTTGGTCCTGAAACCATGCGGCTTCAGACCCTGTCGCGCGTCAATGTGACCCGCGAGGAGCTGCGATATGCGAGCACCTATGCGCCCGGCATGGTGGTCGAGGTCGCGCGGCGTCAGCGCAGCCAAGCTATTGCAGCGGGCGAATACCGGGTGGTCGGAACCGATGTGGCACGCGAGCGTGTCACGCTGGAGAACGCGCGTGGCCGCCAGTTCGAGTTTCGTCCCGGTCAGATCAGGCCGCAAGGTGAGCAGGATCCGCTGCGTCTGTTCGAAGTCCGCGCCCTCGACATTTACACCGGCGACAAGATCCGGTGGACCGAGACCGATCACCAGCGGGGCCTGCTCAATGCCGACCAGGCCCGGATTGTCGCAGTCGACAAAGGGGCTGTCGTGGTGAAGACATCCTTGGGCGCAGAGCACAGGCTCGAGCAGGGCGACCCGATGCTGCGACGTCTCGATCTTGCCTATGCGCTCAATGCCCATATGGCGCAGGGGCTGACCTCCGATCGCGGCATTGCGGTGATGGACAGCCGCGAGCGCAATCTGGCCAATCAGCAGACGTTTCTGGTGACAGTCACGCGGCTGCGTGATGGCCTAACCTTATATGTCGACAATGCTGGCAAGCTTGAGGCGGCGGTCGAGCGCAATGCCGGCATGAAGCGCTCGGCGCTTGAAACGGTCGATCTCCTCCGCGATGCGGCAGCCACAGGGCAGGCCAAAGATCGTGTGGCTCCAGCACCGGAACGCAAGCCGCCAGAACTTGACCGTTCGATCACGAAGCCGTTCGAGATCGGCATCTAGCGTCCCGCTGTCCCCATGCGTCCGCACATGGCCGGTTGACTCAAAGTTCTTTATTTGTTCTCATTGGTCCATGCCCCGAATCTCCGACGATATCCTCCTCACTCATCTCGAAGTCGCGCTGGCTGTTGCGCCGGAGCACACGTTCGTCCGTCTAAATGCCGATGATCCGCGCGCCCAGCGCAGCGCCAGGGTCGATCTGGCTCGCCATTTGGTCGAACGAATGCGCGGCTTCACCATCGAAGGCGACAGCCATGGCGGCCCAGTCGAGCAATCGTGTCTGTTTCCGGGCGATCTGTCGCCGATCGGATGAACTGGTAGTCTTCCCGAGGAGGGTTACTGTAGTGGCCGGTCCGGGGCGTTGGAGCTCAGTTGAACAATCCGCTCGGCGATAGCCTGCCATGTCCAAATGCCTGCCTCGTTGCCAGCAAGTGCAAGAGCCCCAATCTGCTCGGCGACGTACAAGGGTGCCTTGTCGCCATGAGTTTGCAGGACATGGTGGGCGCAGGCCCAGAGCTCCCATTCGCTCAGCATCAGCGCAGCAGGCTGACGACACTGCCAACCGCCGCGTAGAGACCGTAGGCGACGAAGGCTGCGGCAAGGAGGAGTTCGAGCCGGAGTTTGAAGGCAGTCGGACGAGGCTGTCCGGCTGGCCATATCTGGTCACAGACAAATCCGTTGAACCCCGAACGCTCCCCGACAACTTCGACGCGAGCGCCGATGAATTTGCGTACCTGGCGGGTGTCGTCGAGATCCCAGGTCCCGCCACCATCGGTGCGCAGCACCGGACCGTTTGCTGCCCGCTCGACGATGCCGGTCAGATGCGTGGTGCTGCTCACCGGCAAGCCGGGCCTTTCCAGTAGCGATCCCAGCGCAGGACAGTGCCGGTCTTGATCATGGCGCATGACAGATCTGCGCCTGACGGCAGGCGGCACCATGCAGCGGTCCTGTTTCCGCCTGCGGACCCCTCGGAGCGGCATGTCAGCCGCGGACCTCTGACCACCACATGACCGGTCGAAATTGTTCCCTTCGCGCCACCCATCAGCTGTACAAGGGCGTCGCGCGCTTCAATTGCCGTGGCATTTGGGCAGGGCTGATTGGTGCGGCAGGTGCCGTCCATTTCCCGGGCCGCGATGCCGGCGATCCGCAGGTGAGGGCCTTCCGCACACCAGACCGGACCGTCTCCATCCCAGACATGAGTCGGTGTGCAGGTAAAGGTCTGTCCGGAAGCGACGATCGAAGCGGCAAGGAGGGCAAGCATCAGAGAACCACCTTAGAGCGCCCGTCCGAACCAGAGAACCCGTCCGACGATATTGAGCGTGCGTTTCTCGAGGCCGCGCCAGCTTGGATAGGCCGGGTTGTCGCTCAGAACCGACGCCCGCTTGCCCTGCGGTTCGAGGGCAATGCGCTTTACGCTCAACATGTCGTCCATCCGCAGGACATAGATCCCGTCTCTCAGCCGCGACTGGCCATCCCCGAGATCGACCATAACCTCGTCGCCATCGTGGAGGGTGGGCTCCATGGAGTCCCCATGGACCGCGATAATCGAGAGGCTCGATGCCTTGCTCGCGGTCAGTCGGCGAGGCGATCAAGGCGCAGCTGCGTGAGGTCGAGCGGATCAAAGTGCGGCTGGCGCGCGAAAAACAATTCAACAAGCGTGTGGCGATCAATGCCGAGCTGCGCGCGGCCAAACAGGAATTTGAGCGGCTGACGGCGGGGACCGCCGACGCTGCTGTAGCGAACTACCAAGAGGAAGATCATGGATACCTGTCAGGTGCCTTAGGTTTATACGACCGATAATGTCGTACATCGGTCATATCAAAGCGCGATGAGCAGAAATCTTCGAACAAGCACCACTGATCCGATCCAGATCCCTACACTTCCGGCGGCATCAGGACGCATCGGCATTTCCTTCTGTCCCGGAAAGCAAGGGCCTGCGCTCGCTGGCTTTACCTGGAAGCGTGATCTTGCGACCGATTTAGACGCGGTGCGTGGGTGGGGGGCTGCTGCCGTCGTCTCTTTGATTGAAAAGCACGAGATGGGTCTGCTGGGAGTCGCAGATCTGGAAGCTGCGGTTGTTGCGCGAGGGATGGAATGGCTTCATCTGCCGATCCCAGACGTTACGGCTCCAGCCGAAGATTTCGAGCAAAGATGGCGGACGGCCGGAGCTCGGTTGCGCGGCTTGCTCATCAACGGGAACGGCATTTTCGTCCACTGCCGCGGCGGGCTCGGCCGGGCCGGTACTGTGGCAGCGAGGCTGCTAATCGAACTTGGCCTTGCTGACGCTAGCAGTGCAATCGATCAAGTCCGCCGCGTCAGGCCTGGCGCAATTGAGACGAAGGCACAAGAAGATCACCTGCGACAGATCGAGCGTATCTATGATCGGTCCTATGGCTGTTTGGTTGGACTGGCGGTCGGAGATGCTGTGGGGACGACGCTCGAGTTCAAGCCGCGCGACAGCTATGCCCACATCACGGACATGGTCGGGGGAGGGCCATTCGGCCTGGATGCGGGGACCTGGACCGATGACACTTCCATGGCCCTGGCGCTGGGAGAAGCTCTGCTCGCCAGCGCGGCCAAGGGCTCGGCTTTTGAGCCGGGCGAAGCACAACAGCGCTTTGTCGATTGGTGGAGGAAAGGCGCCTTCAGTCCCACCGGCAGTTGTTTCGATATCGGGATCGCAACCCGGCAGGCCCTATCTCGGTTCGAGGAAACGGGCGACCCGATTGCCGGCTCGACCGATCCGTACTCGGCAGGCAACGGCTCACTAATGAGGCTCGCGCCAGTCGCGATCTGGGGGATACAGCAAGATCCCGCAGTAGTGACACGAGTAGCCCGCCGACAGAGCATGACCACGCACGCTGCAGATGCGTGCCTCGAGGCCTGTGAAGCGTATGCACTGGTCTTGCGGGCGGCTATCCTAGGTGCCAGCTTTGAGGATGCCCTGGCGGTTCCCTCGGGCGAATATGGACCTGAGGTCGGTCCAATCATGGCCGGTAGCTGGCGCGGGAAAGCACGCGATCAGATTTCGAGCAGCGGATTCGTAGCGCACAGCCTCGAAGCAGCGATCTGGTCCGTGGCAAACACGACGAGCTTTGACGATGCCGTGCTGTTGGCAGCCAACCTCGGTGACGATGCCGACACTACTGCCGCAATTGCCGGGCAGTTGGCCGGCGCAATTTACGGCGCATCGTCGATCCGCCGATCATGGCTAGAAAAGCTGGCATGGCGCGAGGAAATTGAGACTCTCGCGCGTAAACTGGCGTTCCCGGCAGTCGCGCTCTTAAACTAACGTCGCGGCCGATACATGGCAGCGAACGGCGGCGTTGCTGTTCGGTCCGCTTTGGTGCCCATGGGCGCATAATGTGTCATGCTTGATGCCCTATCGCTGAATTAGCGGATAATGCGTCAGGTTTGACCCTTTACAGAAGGCGCCGGCAGCGGGATCAGACGGCAGGCTTGGCCCAATTACCTACAACGGGATCTAGGTCCCAGAAATACGTACGGGGTCCAAGCCTGCCTCCTCCGGCTGGAGGAACCGCGGTTTCGATTTGTCTGGATCAAACGAGGCGTCAGTCTTCCACATTGCCATCATGATCACAGCGAGCTTCCTTGCGACGGCAACGCGAGCCTTGAGAAATCCGATCTTTGTTGCCAGCCGGAGGCCCCAAGTACGCAATGAACTTTCGGTTTTGATTGTGCGAAGCAGCACGGTGGCTGCCGTGATTAGGTGCGACCTGGTCAGCTTGTTCCCGTAACGGCTGATCCGGCCGCGGCGCGCGGTGGCGCCGGATTGATACAGATTGGGCGTTAGGCCGAGATAAGGCCCGACATCTCGATTGCTTCTAAAGCGGTACGGGTCTCCGACGGCGCTGTAAAATGACAGCGCTGTGATTGTCCCAACGCCAGGAATCGTCTGAAATCTGGCGCAGACCGGGATGCTGGCGGCCATTGTGCGCATCTTTCGATCCAAATCCAAGATATGAGAGCGCAGATCTTCTCCCATCCTGACCAGGGGATCCAAATCGACGCGGATCGTCACGCCGTTGGTGCTCAAAAGCCTGAGTTGGTTCGCGACTTCAGCCGCGAGCGATCCTCGCCCATTCAGGAGCTTGATACTGGCACCGTGCAACCTGAATATGGACTGGAGCAGCGCATCCGTCCTGGCTCGATGCTTTAGCAGGGTTCGACGGATGTTGATCATTATCCGGATGTCCTGGTGCTCCACCGGTTTGATGAAAACATGGGGACCGAAGGACGGCGCCAGTCGGCCAAGCTCAGCGAGACCTTTGGCATCATTCGCATCAGTCTTTTGACGTCGGATCGCCAGGAATTTGCTTGATTTGCGAACGTCGACGACTTGAACGGGAAACCCGAACGAACGGAGATCCCGAACCATTTGAGTGCCGACACCGGCCTCGATCGTAATAGACTGGACAGGCCCAACGCCGAACCGTCGAAGGATATCTCTTATCGGAGCAGCGCGGGTCTCAGTCATTGCCTCGAAGAATACGTGTCCTTCGGCATCGACGAGGCAGACCGCAGTCTCCGAGTGGCCGGCGTCGAGGCCGACCCAGTAGCGCAGGTGCCGTGGCATTTTGCTCCCGTACGACGTTTGTTTCTTTCGCTTGCCCTACTGACCTTGTCGGGGCTGTCCGACTAGGATTCGTCCTCCGGCATGTGATAGAGAGGTAGGAAATCGAAGGAGATGATAGGATGGAGCCGCGGGAGGCGTTGGATGGCCTAATCAGCGAGCGAGGAGAGACCTACGCATCGATCTCGCGCCTCCTCGGGAGAAACTCGGCATACATCCAGCAGTTCATTAAACGAGGTTCTCCAGCCCGCCTTGACCAAAGCGATATAGCGCTGCTGGCATTGCATTTTGACGTGCCCGTAGAGATGCTGGGTGGAAAGGAGGGGCCGACAGTCGGGCAGCGTTCGATAATCAAAGTCCCCCTACTGAACGGGACAGGCAACGATTCACGCTCACAATGGCGGTTGGTTGATGCGGCTTGGCTAGGTCGGCTGTGTGATCAGCCCGCCAGTGTCGCAATCTTGCCAATTGTTGGTGAGGCGATGGAGCCGACCCTCTGCAATGGCGACGAGGTTATGATTAGCCGAGTTCGCTTCCAGGAGAGCGTGCGTGAAGGCCTTTATGCCATTCGTGGGTCTTCTGAAATCTTCGTAAGGCGGATAGCGATCGACCCAACGAAGAACCGTCTGACCGTTCTTACCGATCACCCCGCATATCCGAGCTGGCAGGGCATCCAGCGCAAGGGCGTCGATATTGTCGGCCGGGTGATCTGGATCGGAGCTCGGGTAGCCTAGCTGTCATTATGACCCCGCGCTGCCGGAGGCTCTAAGCGGCCATCCCAGCGTGCCGTGCTGCTTAGACGCGAGGTGGGATTAGCCGACGCAGTGGTCGGTACGTGATCCGACGACTCGCGTTATGGCAGACGACCACTCGCAGACGCTGAATTCACCACCAAGACCGCTGATGCGTAGCGCTTGAGCAACCTCAGCGCTGCATTAGCGCGTTGCTACCTAGAGAGCTACCTAGCACACAATCGATCTATGCCGCCCGATCTGACTAGGGAGATAACTTCTTGAAAAGTAAGGAGAAGGTGGTGGACGCACTAGGGCTCGAACCTAGGACCCGCTGATTAAGAGTCAGCTGCTCTACCAACTGAGCTATGCGTCCATCCATCCTTGGCAGGTCCGCTCGAATCAGCGACCGCCGGGAGAGCGCTGCCTATATAGGATCGGGCGGGGATGGGAAGAGCTTTTTTTGGCTTTTTTGCAGAATTTTGTGGTGGGCACAGCGGCGCCTCGAAAGCCTGGGAAGCAGGCCCCTTTCTTCGTCGCTCAAGGGAGCAGGCGACCCCCGCCGCCGCCCTGTCTGGTGTTGCGCTCGATGCCCATCAGCAGGCCGATACAGATCATGATCGTCATCATCGACGACCCGCCATAGCTCAGGAAGGGGAGGGGGATACCGACGACCGGGGCAAGGCCCATCACCATCAGCATGTTGATGGCGATATAGAAGAAGATGACCATGGTGAGCCCGCCACCTGCCAGCTTGCCGAACCGGCTGGGCGCGTTGAGCGAAACGACGGTCGACCAGCGCAGCAGCAGGGCGAACATCACGATCACGAACAATCCGCCGATCAAGCCCCATTCCTCTGCCATCGTCGCGAAGACGAAATCGGTATGGCCTTCGGGCAGATAGTCGAGATGGCTCTGCGATCCCTGCAAATAGCCCTTGCCGCCGATGCCGCCCGATCCGATCGCGATCTTCGACTGGCTGATATGATAGCCGGTACCCAGCGGATCGCTTTCCGGATCGAGGAAGATCAGCACGCGGTTCTGCTGATATTCCTTGAGCAGGAAGAAGAAGGCGAAGGGAACGAAGGCCGCGCCGGCGAGGCCCGCACCGATGAAAAGGCGCAAGGGGACGCCCGCCAGGAACATCACGGTGACACCCCCGGTCATCACCGCGATCGAGGTGCCGAGATCGGGCTGAGTCATGACGAGAAACCAGGGCACGCCGATCAGCACCAGCGGTGGCCAGATCGCCGACCAGCTGCGCGCCTGCCCAATGGGCAGCATCTCGTAGAAGCGCGCAATGGCGAGCACCACCAGCGGTTTCATGAATTCGGACGGTTGCAGCCGGATGAAACCCAGTTCGATCCAGCGCTGGCTGCCGCCTTTCACCGCGCCTGCGAGCTCGACGAGCAGCAGCAATACCGCAAACACTGCATAAGCGGGGAAGGTGCCCCATTTGACGAAATTCTCGCTGAACAGCCGGATCACGAGCGCCATTGCAAGGAACACGACGAAGCGCAGCGCATGAATGCCTGCCCAGGGCGAGACGCTGCCCCCGGCGGCCGAATAGAGTACGATGACGCCGAACCCGGCGATGGCGACGGTAATGAAGATGATCTGCCACGGCAGCTCCGCCACCGGGCGGGGAACGAAGGCCAGCATCAGTCGGCGGCCTCTTGCGGCGGAGGCTCGGCCACGCGGCCCTCGGCGCGTGCGCGGAACGACGCGAATTCGGAGGCCATCCGCTCCTGGATGTTGCCTCCCCAGCCAGCTTCCATCGCAGCCAGGCTGTCCATCGCCTTTTGCGGATCGAACATATAGGTCATGAAATCCTTGGCGACGGGCGCAGCGGCGCGCGATCCGCCCAGGCCATGCTCGATGACCACGGCAGCGGCATAGAGCGGTTGCTCGACTGGCGCAAAGCAGACGAACAGGCCGTGGTCGCGATATTTCCACGGCACGCCCGCGCCACCCCGGCTGCCCGATCCGAGCCCGCGCACCTGCG
Source organism: Blastomonas sp. CCH1-A6 (assembly GCF_001556365.1). Taxonomy (NCBI): domain Bacteria; kingdom Pseudomonadati; phylum Pseudomonadota; class Alphaproteobacteria; order Sphingomonadales; family Blastomonadaceae; genus Blastomonas; species Blastomonas sp. CCH1-A6. Next base: position 13,787 of record NZ_LSIS01000073.1, read on the forward strand.
CGGTGCCGGTCTTGCCGGCCATGGCGATGCCTTCGAGCGGCAATTTGGAGCGCGCCGCGGTACCCTGGCTCACCACCTGCGCCATGCCCTGGTGCGCGATCGCGAGATGCTCGGGAGGATAGGGGAGGGTGGGGGCGACCCTGTTGTCCGGGATGAGATGCGGATAGAGCTTTCGACCCGAGGCCAACCGCGCGACCATGACCGCCAGTTGCAGCGGATTGCAGATCACATAGCCCTGGCCGATGACTGCATTGAGCGAGTCAGACGCGGTCCATGCCTGCTTGAACTTACGCATCTTCCATTCGCTGTCGGGAATGGTGCCATAGCGCTGATTGAGCCCGGCAAGGTTGAAATCCTCGCCCAGACCCATTTCGCGCGCGACCATCGCGATCTTGTCGTACCCAAGCCGGTGCGCTTGCGCATAGAAATAGGTGTTGCAGCTCTTCTCGATCGCACGGACCATGTTGACCGGGCCGTGACGCCCCAGGCACTGGTAGAAGCGGTTGCCGAGGCGATAGCCACCGGGGCAGTTGATCGTCTCTTCGGGATCGACGCCATGCTGCAGGCAGGCGACCGCGGCCATGGGCTTGAGCGTCGATCCGGGCGGATAGAGCCCGCGCGTCGCCTTGTTGAGCAGCGGCACACGCTCGTCCTGCGACAGCATCGCATATTCCAAACGCCCGATGCCGTCGGAAAAGCTGTTGGGGTCGAAGCAGGGCATCGACGAGAAGGCGAGGATGCCGCCGGTCTGGCAGTCGATCACCACCGCAGCGCCCGACTCGCGGCCCATGCGGCGCGCGACGAACTCCTGCAGCCCGCCATCGATGGTGAGTTTCAGCGGCTTGCCGGGCACGTCTTCCTGCACGCCCAGTTCGCGGACGATCTTGCCGCGGGCGGTCACCTCGACCTTGCGCGCACCCGGCTTGCCCTGAAGCTGCGGCTCGAAATATTTCTCCAGCCCATCCTTGCCGATCTTGAAGCCCGGCGTGATCAGCAGCGGGTTCTTGTTTTCTTCATATTCCTCGGCATTGGCGATGCCGACATAGCCGAGCAGATGGCCGACCGCTGCGCCGGTGGGATATTGGCGCGAAAAGCCGCGCTGCGGCGCGACACCGGGCAGATCGGGCAGGCGGACCGAAAGCGCGGCAAAATCCTCGTAGCTCAGCCCCGCCGCGACCGGCACCGGCTGCAGCCCGCGCGCGTCCTTCATCGCCGCGCGCAGATCGTCGACCTTGTCCGGTGTCATCTTCAGGATGGTCGCCAGCTGGTCGATGGTGCCATCGACATCGCGCACGCGTTGCGGGATCAGGTCGACGCGGAAATCGGCCTTGTTGTTGGCGAGCGGCTTGCCATTGCGGTCGATGATCCAGCCCCGGCGCGGCGGGATGAGCGTCAGGTTGACCCGGTTGCTCTCCGACAGCATCTTGTAGCGCTCGTTCTCGACCACCGAGATATAGGCCATGCGCGCGGCCAGGATCGCGCCGACCAGCCCCTGCGCCCCGCCGATCAGCATGGTGCGGCGATTGAACGTGATGTTCAGCGAATTGCGGGTGATCAGCTTGCCCGGGCGTATCATCGGTCAGCCGTCCCTCAGCGCTTGAGGCGGATATGGTCGAGCCGCGCGACAAGGCGCAGCACCAGCGGATAGGTGAAGATCGCCAGGATCATCTGGGGGTACAGCACCGAAAGGCGCGTGTCGCTGACAAGAAAATTGTTGATCGCAAGGCCTCCTGCCAGCCCGAATATAAGACACAGCGCGGCGATGAACCAGTCCTGCCAGTAATTGCGCCAGATATAGCGCTGCTCGATTAGATCGAGCGCAATGAGGATGATCGACCAGAGCAGCACTGCGCTGCCCACCGGCTGGCCGCTCATGATATCGTCGAACATGCCGAACGGAACGCCCGCCCAGACCGGCCAGATGCCGGGGCGCAGCAACTGCCAGCAGATCAGCACGACCAGCCCGAAGGGCGGCAGCACCGGCGCGGATGCGACGATCGGCAGCAACGGGGTCATCGACCCGATCAGCACCGAGGCGATCGGGACGCCGGCCTTGCGAAAGGCGGAGGGCTCGCGGTTCAGCCGCGCGCGATACGGCGCGTTCATGGCTGGACCTGGCCTGCGGGCTGGGCTGGCGTCGTCGATGCGCCGGGCGCGGGCGTCGTCGCTGGTGCGGCCGGCTCTGGCACCTTGGCTGCCGGCTTTTTCACCGGCTCGCTCTTGCGCGGCGCAGACAGCGGCGCGGCGGCTTCGGCATTGGCGGGGGGCAGGCCGCTCGCTTCGGGATCGACCAGTTCGGGCTCGTAGACTTCCTGCACGATGACGAAATCGGTGCCAGCCGGATTGGCGAGCAGCTTGCCGATCGCGCCGTCGCCGGTCAGCTTCTCGATGATCGCGACGGGAACATTGGGCGGATAGATGCCGCCATTGCCCGATGTCACCATCACGTCGCCGACCTTGAACGGGTTGATGCCGATATCGATCAGCTTGATATCCACCCGGCCATCGCCGCGGCCTTGCGAAAATGCAACGATGCCGTCGCGCGCACGGCGGACGGGCACGACATTCTCGGCATCGCTGAGCAGCAGCACGCGCGAGGTATTGGGCCCGGTCTCGAGCACGCGGCCGATCAGCCCGCGCTGTGCGCGCACCGGCTGGCCGCGCTGCACGCCCTGGCGCGATCCGACATCGAGCGTGGCGAAGCGGCGGCTGCTCGAGGCGCTCGAATTGATCAGGCGTGCGGTGGCAACCGGGCGGCCCTCCTGCTTGATCAGCCCGAGCAGACGGCGAAGCTCGCGGTTTTCCTGCTTGAGCGCGCGCGCCTCGATCAGGCGGATCCGGTTGCGCTCGACCTCGCGCTGGAGCTCGGCATTCTTGGATCCCGCGTTGAAATAGGCGGCGACCTCGCGCCAGCCGTCCTGCACGCCTACGCGCATGCCGGTGAAAAGCCGTGCGGGCGGCGCGCCAAGTTCTGCTGCGACCGAACGCACGGCCGAAAAGGCAGCGGGATCGAAATGCGACAGCGCAAGCAGCAGCAAGCCGGCAAATGCCCCCGTGAAGGCGAGCAAATACCCGGTGAAAATCTGCAGCTGCGCCTTGCGGGAGAACCCGGGGCGCCGATTACGGGGCGGCGCCATGCTTTAGTCGCCCGTCAGGCGGTCATCAGCACGCCGCGGAAGATGGGGTCTTCCATGGCGCGACCGGTGCCGATGGCAACGCAGGTCAAGGGATCCTCCGCCACCGAAACCGGCAGACCGGTCTCTTCGCGCAGATGCGCATCGAGCCCAGCGATCAGCGCGCCCCCGCCGGTGAGCACGATGCCCTGGTCGACGATATCTGCGGCCAGTTCTGGCGCGGTGTTTTCGAGCGCGATGCGCACGCCCTCGACGATGGTGCTGATCGGTTCTGACAGGGCTTCGGCGATCTGGCCCTGGTTGATCGAGATTTCCTTGGGTACGCCGTTGACGAGATCGCGCCCCTTGATCTGGATCGTGTGGCCGATGCCGTCGGGCGGAGCGACCGCTATGCCGAAATCCTTCTTGATCCGCTCGGCGGTGGTTTCACCGATCAGCAGGTTATGGTGACGACGGACATAGGAGACGATCGCTTCGTCCATCTTGTCCCCGCCGGTGCGGACCGAGGTGGTATAGGCAAGACCACGCAGCGAGAGCACCGCGACTTCGGTGGTGCCGCCGCCGATATCGACGACCATCGATCCGACCGGCTCGGTCACGGGCATGTCGGCACCGATCGCGGCGGCCATCGGCTCGACGATCAGCATCACCTGGCTCGCGCCCGCGTTCGACGCGGCATCGCGGATCGCGCGGCGCTCGACCGAGGTGGAGCCCGAGGGCACGCAGATCACGATTTCGGGATAGCTGAACATGCTGCGCTTGCCGTGCACCTTCTGGATGAAGTGCTTGATCATGTGCTCGGCGACTTCGATGTCGGCGATGACGCCATCGCGCAACGGGCGGATGGCCTCGATCGAATCGGGGGTCTTGCCCATCATCATCTTGGCATCGACGCCCACGGCCTTGACCCGCTTGATGCCGTTCAGCGTCTCCAGTGCCACCACCGAAGGCTCGTTCAGCACGATGCCCTGATCCTGGACATAGACAAGCGTATTCGCGGTGCCCAGATCGATCGCCATGTTGTGCGAACCGAACCGGAAGAGTTTGGAGATGAACGACATGCAGACTTTCCAGAACTAAATGGAGGGAGCGGCTGACGGACCGTGATGTGTGCAGATATCCCGGGGCGGAGGCTAACCCGTGCGCCCGGCCAGACCAAGGCAGAAAAATGCTGGGAACTCGGGAGTCGCGTCCAAGCCGCGCTTGGGCTAGAGGCGTGTCCATGTCAATACGAAGGCTGCCAAACGCCCTGATAAACCGGATCGCAGCAGGCGAAGTGGTGGAAAGACCGGCCAGTGCGTTGAAGGAGCTGGTCGAGAATGCGATCGACGCCGGCGCGGACCGCATTTCCATCGCGCTGACCGATGGCGGACTGGCCGGAATCGAGGTGATCGACAATGGCTGCGGCATGGCGGCGGACGAGATCGCGCTGGCGCTCGAACGGCACGCGACCTCGAAACTGCCCGATGACGCAATCGAGCTGGTCACCACCATGGGCTTTCGCGGCGAGGCTTTGCCCAGCATCGCCAGTGTCGCGCGCCTATCGATCGCCAGCCGTACCGCCACCGGCGATGGCTGGCGGCGCGTGGTCGATCATGGCGATGTGGTGGAGGATGGCCCGGCCTCGCTGCCGCCCGGCACGCGCATCCGGGTCGACAGCCTGTTCGCGCGCGTGCCCGCGCGGCGCAAGTTCCTGCGTTCGCCGCGCAGTGAATATGCCGCCTGCAGCGATGTGGTGAAGCGGCTGGCCATGGCGCGGCCCGATATCGCTTTCACGCTCGAATCGGATGGGCGGCGGGTATTCTCGGTCCAGCCGGGCGAGGCGCGGCTGACCCGCATCGCTTCGCTGACCGCGCGCACGCTGGCCGACAATGCGGTGTTGCTTGATTTCGAGCGCGAAGGCGTCAGGCTCACCGGCGTTGCGGGGCTGCCGACCTATAATCGCGGCGTCGCCGATCACCAGTTCCTGTTCGTCAACGCGCGGCCCGTGCGCGACCGGCTGCTCATCGGCGCGGTGCGCGCGGCCTATGCCGAGATGCTGGCGCGCGACCGGCATCCGGTGGTGGCGCTGTTCCTCGAGGTCGCCCCGCAGGACGTCGATGTCAACGTGCATCCAGCCAAGACCGAAGTGCGCTTTCGCGATGCGGCGATGGTGCGGGGGATGATCGTCTCGGGGCTAAGGCGCGCGCTCGACGAGGGCGGCTTCCGCGCGGTGCAGCGTCCGACCGAGGGCGCACTGGCGCGCTGGCAGAGCGAGCCGGTCGCGCCGCCGCCGCTGCGCGATCCGGACATGTTCAGCGCCCCTGCGCCCGTGATGGCGACTGCCCCGCAGCAGGAACCCGCCTGGTTCGCGGCATCGGGCGTCGCCGAGCGCAGCCAGCCGTTCATCGCCGCCGCGCCGATGGGCCGCGCCGAGCCCGCCGCGCAGCCGGTGCCGATGGCAGAGCGCTATCCGCTGGGTATCGCGCGCGGGCAGATCGCCAAGACCTATATCGTCGCCGAGGCCGAGGATGGGCTCGTGATCGTCGACCAGCATGCCGCGCACGAGCGGCTGGTGCTCGAACGGATGCGCAAGGCGGCGGACGGGGGCAGGGTGGCGGCGCAGGCGCTGCTGATCCCCGAGGTCGTCGAGATGGACGAGACTGCCTGCGACCGGATCGAGGAGCGCGCCGCCGAGCTTGCCGAATTCGGGCTAGAGGTCGAGCGTTTCGGCCCCGGCGCGGTGCTCGTGCGCGCCACACCCGCGCTGCTGGGCGGCGGCGATGTGCACGGCCTGGTGCAGGATGTGGCCGACGAACTCGCGAGCTTCGATGCTGCGCTGTCGCTCAAGGAACGGCTCGATCTCGTCGCCTCGACCATGGCGTGTCACGGATCGGTGCGCGCCGGGCGCGTGCTATCGGTAGCCGAGATGAACGCGCTGCTGCGCGAGATGGAGGTGACTCCGCATTCGGGCCAGTGCAACCATGGCCGCCCGACCTGGGTCAAGCTGGCGCACGGCGATATCGAACGGCTTTTCGGCCGCAAATAGCCCTTAACGGCGCCCGAACGGCGGCGGGCTGCCGCCCAGCTGCTCAACCATCTGGTTGAATTCGTTCAAGCGGATCACGCGTTCGAGCTGGAAGCCTGCACGACCGCCGAGCGACCAGATGAGGTGCGCTTCGATCCGCCCGATCACGGGCAGGCGGACGGTAATGCGCTCGCCCTTGGCCAGCGGCATCTCGCCTTCGGTCATGAAACCGTTCGCGGAAATGTTGACGATATGCGTCTTGATATCGCCCAGATGCCGATGCTCCGCGATCGTCGGATGACTGACGACATGACGCGCCGCCTGGCGTTTTTCGACGACGGCTAGTTTCGCACCCCTGGACATATTTTCCACCCGTTGAAGCATGTTTGCTGAAGGTCACCTTCGAGCAAATTTACCAACAAAGTGTAAATGGTGCCACCGGTTACTTGGGGGCCAGCATGTCAATCCTCGGCCAGCACAAGTCCATGCTTCTTCTGGCCCAGGCTCACCTTGTCACCGGCTTTAACCATGAATTCAAAGGATTGCACCTTCTCGCCATTAACCCTGACGGCGCCTTCCTCGATCTTGCGCTTGGCTTCCTTGTTCGATGCGGTGAAGCCCAGCGCGGTGTTCGCCTGGACGATCGACATCCCTTCGGCGGGAACGCGGATGCTGGGCAGATCGCCGCCTGCCTGGCCCTGTTCGAACGTCGCGCGTGCGGTTTCCGCTGCAGCTTGCGCAGCTTCGGTGCCGCGGCACATGGCGGTCGCCGCATCCGCGAGCACTTTCTTGGCCTCGTTGATTTCCGAACCCTGCAGCGCTTCGAGCCTTGCGATCTCGTCGAGCGGCAGGTCGGTGAACAGGCGCAGGAACCTGCCGACATCGGCATCCTGGGTGTTGCGCCAGAACTGCCAGTAATCATAAGCGGGCAGCGCATCCTCGTTCAGCCAGACCGCGCCTTTTTCGGTCTTGCCCATCTTGCCGCCGTCGGCGAGCGTAATCAGCGGCGTGGTGACGCCATAGACCTCGGTTCCATCGACACGGCGTGCCAGCTCGATGCCGTTAACGATATTTCCCCATTGATCCGACCCACCCATCTGCAGCCGGCAACCGACGCGGCGCGACAGTTCCAGGAAATCATAGGCCTGGAGGATCATGTAATTGAACTCGAGAAAGCTCAGCGACTGTTCGCGGTCGAGCCTGAGCTTCACCGAATCGAAGCTCAGCATCCGGTTGATCGAGAAATGCTGGCCGATGTCGCGCAGGAACGGGATATATTCCAGCTTGTCGAGCCATTCGGCATTGTCGACCATGATCGCATCGGTGGGGCCGTCCCCGAAGGTCAGGAAGCGCTCGAACACGCGCTTGATCGAGGCGACATTCGACGCGATCGTGTCGGTGGTCAGCAGCCGCCGCGCCTCGTCCTTGAAGCTGGGGTCGCCGATCTTGCCGGTGCCGCCGCCCATGACGACGATCGGCTTGTGCCCGGTCTGCTGCAGGCGGCGCAGCAGCATGATCTGCACCAGCGACCCGACATGCAGCGACGGCGCGGTCGGATCGAAGCCGATATAGCCGGGTACGACCTGCTTCGTCGCCAGCGCGTCGAGCGCAGCCGCATCGGTCAGCTGGTGGATATAGCCGCGCGCATCGAGCAGGCGGAGCAGATCGGAGGAATATTGGTTCATGATGGCGGCGCGCTTAGCATCGATGGCGGCGCCGGAAAAGCGGGTCTGTCACGCCTGAACAGGGTCGCAGCGCGCATCGTCGCAAGGGATGATCTCGAACGTGCAATGCGAGAGCAGCGGCATCTCGCCGAGCAGCGAGCGGTAATGCGCGGGCGGACGCGGGTAATGCGTCGCGAGCGAGACGATCAGCGCGAGATGCCCGGTGCCGACCTGCCACAGGTGCAGATCGACCACGCGATTGTCGGCATCGCCCTCGATCCGCTGGCGGATCTGCTTGGCAATGGCCGGGTTGGCTTCCATGTCGAGCAGCACGCGCGACGACTGGCGCACCAGCCCTGCCGCCCACCACAGGATGACGACCGCGCCGACGATCCCCATCAGCGGATCGAGCCAGGCCAGGCCCAGCCACAAGCCGCCGCCCAGCGCGACCAACGCCAGCACCGATGTCAGCGCATCGGTGAGAACATGCACATAGGCGGCACGCAGATTGTGGTCATGATGATGGGCGTGATGCGCATGATCGTGGTGGTCTTGATCGTGGCCGTCATGCCCGTACTCGTGGTCATGATGGTGCTCGTGCCCGCCGAGCAGGAAGGCGCTAGCCACATTGACCGCGAGGCCGATCACCGTGACGATGATGGCGGTGCGATAGTCGATCGCAACCGGATCGAGCAGTCGGTGCCCCGATTCCCACAGCATCAGCAGCGCAACGACGCCGAGCAGCAGTGCGCTGCCGAATGCGGTGAGCGATCCGACCTTGCCGGTGCCCATCGAGAAGCGCCGGTCATCGGCATGGGTGCGCGCAAAATGATAGGCAAATCCTGCAAGACCCAGCGCCGCGACATGGCTGCCCATGTGCCAGCCATCGGCAAGCAGCGCCATCGATCCGGTCCACCAGCCGCCGACAATCTCCGCGACCATCGTGACCGCCGTCAGCGCGACGACATACCAGGTGCGACGCTCGCTCTCGTCGGCGCGGGCCCCGGCAAAGACATGATCGTGCGTCAGTTTCTCGAGCGCGGCATCGTGATGCATGGCGACAGTTCCGCAGATGACAGGGGTTTGGCCGGATATGCTTTCCGGCTTGTCTGCTCAAAGTGTCAGCAGCGGGCGCTCAGCGCAAGAGCGATGCAGTCAATCCTCGGCCAGAGCCTTGAGAAGCGCGCGTTCGAGCGGGTCGAGCGCGCCGTCGGCCTCGACCATCGCCTGCAGCCAGCTGTCCTCTTCCGCGCTGATGCCTTCGACTGTGACCGGCAATGGCGTCGCTGCCGCGGGCCGGGCAGGGGCATCGCCCAGCGACTGGAACATGCGCCCGAAAAAGCTGCCCATTCCGGCCTTGGTATCGGCCATGAACGCATGCAGGCGCACCGCATCCTCCCGGCTCAGCGCACGGAAGCGCTGGTCGGTCATCAGATGCAGCCGCATCGCCTGGACGAACAGCGTCTGCCATTCGGGCGCGTTCTGGCCGGCAAGCGTGGCATCCTTGATCGCAAACAGCAGTTCGGCCTCTTCGCGGCTGATATGCGCAGGCGCCTGGCCTCCGGTCGCGTAGAGCACGCGGCGGAGCAGCCGCACCTCGGTGGTGCCGATGCTGCCCGGCGTGAGACCGCCGCCGCATCGCGTTGGGCCTTCGCCGTTCAGAACGGCGGAGCGGATTTGGTCGAGCGCATAGCGCTTCAGGCGTTCGGGCGCGTTCTCGGCCTTTTCCACCACCTTCACCAGCAGTTCGAGCTCGGCTAGCGTGTCGACCCGGCCGTCCTGATCGATCGCCGCGATCAGCCAGTCGGCATTCTCGTCGCTGACATAGCCGCGCGGCTCGGCCTGCTCGACGACATAGGCGGTGATGGCCTCGACGAAGAAGTCGACCCATTCGCTGCTCGCCGCGCTGCTGGCACGGTTGAGTTCGAACAGGATGGCGGCCTCGTTCGCGCTGATCCGGCCATCGGGCCACACGACGCGGCGCAGGGCGAGCGTCTCGTCCGGCCCGAGCGCGCGGCTTTGGGCGATCATCGCGGATACATCGTCGAGCGGTTTGGTCATGGGTCTTGCGCTGCCTGCTGCCTTGATTGGCAACAGGATTAGCCCACAAGCCTTAAGACCGGGTAATCATCGGTCGGCGGCGATTAGTGCTGGCGCGGCGGCAGCGGGAAGAAGGATGAGGTGCGCGCGATATAGTCGGCATAATCGGGGCGCGTCTTCTTCAAACCGCGTTCCAGCATCGCGGCGCCGCTCCATTTGACCAGGGTGAAATTGAGGAACAGCGGCCCGACCAGGCTGGCGAGCGCCACGTCCCAGCCGGTCGAGGCAGCGACCAGCCAGATGCCCCACCAGGTGCACGCGTCGCCGAAATAATTGGGATGGCGGGTATAACGCCACAGGCCGGTATTGAGCACCTTGCCCTTGTTGGCCGGGTTCGCACGGAATGTCTCGAGCTGCGCATCGCCAATGGTCTCGAATGCGATTCCGATCACCGCGACAATCGCGCCGACAAGGGCGAGCGCGCTTATCTCTCCTCCGCGCCAGATGCCGGCCTGCGCGGGCAGGCAGACCATGAACAGCAGCGGTCCCTGAAGCAGGAAGACCTGCAGCAGCGCGGTCTTGGCAAAGCTCCAGCCCTTTTTGTCCTTCGCCGAAGCGATGATCTTGGCATAGCGCGGATCCACGCCATTGCGCCGCCAGCGCACGAACAGGTGAAGCCCCAGCCGCAGTCCCCAGATCGCGGTCAGGGCAAGCAGCATCACCGCCACGGGCGAGGCCGCGCCGCTCAGCCAGAAGGTGGCGGCGGCCAGCAGCACCATGCCCATCGGCCAGACCGCGTCGATGAACGATACGTCCTTGATCGCCACGGCGACGCCCCACAGCACGATCATGACGCCGAAGATCAGTACCAGATTGTGCAGCAACAGGGGGATGGCGTCGGTCACGGGGCTCACAGGCGGCTGTCCTTGATGATGTCGGTGCCCGCGCGGTCGGGGTGGCGCGGGGTCACGCTCTTGTAGAATTCCATGATCTTCTTCATGTCCTCGGCATAATCGCCGGTGGGCATGATCGCGGGGCCCAGTCCGCCGACCTTGCGGCCATAGTCCATCAGCCCGCAGACCAGCGGCACGCGCGCGGCGAGCGCGATCTGGTAGAAGCCGGTGCGCCACTGGCGGACGCTCCCGCGCGTGCCTTCGGGCGCGATGGTCAGCATGAACTCGTCGCGGCGCGCAAATTCCTCGACCATCTGCTGCACCTGGCCGCGATTGTAGCTGCGTTCGACCGGCACGCCGCCCATGTCGCGCATGAACCGCCCCAGCGGCCAGCGGAACAGCGAGGTCTTGGCCATGAAATGCGCCTTGATGCCGAGATCGCCGGTCAGGCCGAGGAAGTAGAGGAAATCCCAGTTGCTGGTGTGCGGCGCGGCGATGATGACGAAGCGGCGCGGCTCGGGCACCACGCCCTCGGCGCGCCAGCCGTGGCTGCGATAGAGCAGCAGCAGCAACCGGCGCACGATGCGGGAAAGAAGCGTAGGCGGACGGTCATCGGTGCGCGGTGGCCAAGCGTCGTGCTGGATGTCCATGATCGTATGTGCCTGCCCCCAGTGCTGAACCTGTGCCAGCTACGGGGCAAACACTGCATAAGATGCGGCAGGCTGGCAAATGTTATTGCGCCGATCTGGCGGGGTTATCCGTCAATCAAGCTCTCCAATCGCGCAATCAGCCTGGCACTGTCGCCTCGCACGACCAATTGCTTGGCGCGGCCGGTAGCGCCGGATTGCACCGTCACGTCGCGTTTGCGAACTTGCAAAGCCGTGCTGATCAGCGCGATCAGTTTTGCATTGGCGGCTCCGTCGACGGGCGGCGCAGCGATCCGAAGCTGCAAGACCGGCCGCCCATCTGCGTCCTGACCGACGCCCGCCACCATGCTGCGGCTGGCGCGCGGCGTCGCTCGCACGAACAGCAAGACCCCGCCCGGCACGGTGCGCCAGGGCGGGGTCTTGTGATCTTGCGAAGCTTTGGACGCAGACAGGGTGTCAACCCTTGGTTGCGGCGATCCAGCGGTTGATCTTCGCTTCCAGCACGCTCATCGGCAGCGCGCCGGTGTTCAGAACCTGGTCGTGGAACTCGCGCGGGTCGAATTTCGGGCCCAGTTCCTTTTCGGCCTTGGCCTTCAGCCGCTGGATCGTGAGCGCGCCGATCTTGTAGGCCAGTGCCTGGCTGGGGATCGCGATATAGCGTTCGACCTCGGCGGTCGCGTCGGTCTCGCCCATCGACGAATTGTCGAGCATGTACTTGATCGCCTGTTCGCGGGTCCATCCCTTCGAATGGATGCCGCTGTCGACCACCAGCCGCATCGCACGCAGCATCTCGTCGTCGAGATGACCGAAGCGCTGGTACGGGTCCTTGAACAGGCCCATGGGGTAGCCGAGCTTTTCGGCATAAAGCGCCCAGCCTTCGGCATAGGCGGTGTTGCCGCCGAAGCGCATGAATGCCGGGAGAGCCTCGTTTTCCTGTGCCAGGCTGATCTGGAAATGATGGCCCGGCGCGCCCTCGTGCAGGTACAAGGTGGTCATTCCGGGGGTGGTACGGCTCGGGAGGTCATAGGCGTTGAAATAGAAGATCCCCGGACGCGAACCATCAGGATTGCCCGACTGATAGCTGCCACCCGCCTCGAACTTCTCGCGGAATTCCTCATAGGGGCGGATTTCGAGCGGAGTCTTGGGCAGCACCTTGAACTGGGTCGAAATGACCGCATCGACCTTCTTGCCGATATCGTAATAGCCCTGGGTCAGCGCCTCGCGCGTCGGCATCTTGAACTTCGGATCGGTGCGCAGATAGTTGAAGAATTCCGGCAGCGTGCCCTTGAAGCCGACCTCGGTCTTGATCGCTTCCATCTCGGTCAGGATGCGTGCGACTTCGCTCAGCCCGAGATTGTGCACCTCGTCCGCAGTCAGGGGCAGGGTGGTGGTCTGCTCTATCAGATAGGCATAAAGCTTGTCGCCGCCCTTCATGTACTTGAGGCCGACGCCCTCGCGCGCATCCTTGAGATAGTCATTGGCGAGATAATCGCGCAGCCGCTTGTACGCCGGGTAGATATCGTCGGTGATCGTCTTGGCGTAGGCTTCGGTAAAACGCGCCTTGTCGGCCTCGCTGAAATCGGCCGGGAACTGCTTGGTCGGGCCGAAATACGGCGATTCCTCGGGCTTCTGCGCCAGCTGGGTATCCAGCTGCTCGATCACGTTGCGGATGGTCAGCTTGGTTTCGACCACGCCCGATGCCTGGCCCTGCTTGAAACGCTCGATCGAACGGTCGAGGAGAATCACGAACTCCTTGTGACGCTTCAGATTGTTCTCGTAGTCGGTGACCGTCTTGAACGGCGCAGTCCCCGTGCCCGATGCGAAATTCGGGTAGAAGGTGTGGAAGCCGAAAAAGTGGTTGATCGGCCGGACTACCGTCAGCGGCAGATAGTCGGCGGACAGACCCTTGATCGTATCCTTCTGGTTGCGCTCGAAAATGTCATAGGCCAGCTGATTGGTGGCGGTCAGCTTGGCCCGATCGATCTTCGCCAACGCCGCCAGATTGTCCTCGGCCGCCTTGCGCTCACCATCGAAATAGGCGTCGGTGACATAGTCTCCGAGCCGATCGGCATAGCGCGTATCGCCGCGGAACAGCCCGTTGAGCGGGTTGCGCTTCAGGCTCGCTTCGTCGTCGGCGGCGAACAGTGCGGTCAGCCGCGCATCCTCCGACTGGGGAGCAGCCTGGGTCGCGTTTTGCGCGAGCACGGGCGTTGTTGCGAGCGGCGCGGCAAGCGCGGCACTGGCCAGCAGCAGCATGGTCTGGCGGAAGGATGGCATGTGAAGGAATTCCCCGTTTGAATGAGCGCGCCATGGGTCCCTGACTTGGGACGCGAGCGTATACGATGCCGCTAACATGCGATTAACCGTGCCGCAATCGTGCCGTTATCCGCTGGTCGAACCGGGGCTGGCGTTCGTGGAAAGCCAGCACGGAAAAGCGCGATGAATTGATGCGATCGATTAACATGGATCAACTTATCGATGAAACTTTATGCCAGGCCAATGGTTTGATGTCCCAGAAGCCGACCCCGTTGGCCCGGCCCCCAGGAAGATGACAACGCTATCACCATGACTGCCCGTATCCTCATCATTGAAGACGAATTCCTCGTCGCGCTCGACATGCAGGTCGGGCTGGAGGATGCTGGATACGAGGTTATCGGCGTCGGCGATGACTGGAAGTCGGCGATGCGCCTGGCTGAGCGGGCGCCCACCATCGCCCTGGTCGATATTAACCTGTGCGATGGTGCCACCGGCCCGTCGATCGGCGCCTGGCTCGGCAAGGAGATTGGCTGCACGGTCATCTTCGTGACGGCCAACCCGCGCCAGATCGACGTCCCGATCCCCGGCGCGCTCGGCGTGATGATCAAGCCCGCAGACAGCCGACAGGTCGTTGAAGCCGTGGATTTTGCGCTCGCCGCGCGCGATGGCGGGCCGACGCCGACGCCGCCTGCGGGACTGACGCTGCTTTCTCACTGATACCCGTCGGCGGCGGCGCCCCAGGCGTCGCAGCTCAGACCGGCGCTCCCTCGGCGCGCTTCAGCCTGCCAGCCGAAACGCGCATGTCGACGCGCAGCCCCTGGGGCAGCCAATGACGCTCGATCGATCCGGCAAGCTGCTGCGTGATCGCAAGCTGGACGAGGCGCGTTCCGAACCCGGTCGCTTCCGGCCCGCCCGCCACTGTTGGCCCATCCGTCTCGACCCAGCTGATCGAGACGATATCGTCTTCCTGCGCGACCTGGATCGCTACCGAACCTGTGACCGATGACAAGGCACCATATTTCGCGGAATTGGTCGCCAGCTCATGAAATACCAGCGCGATGGGAGTGGCGCTCCGGTCGTCGATTTCAGGGTCGTCGCCGCGGATTGTCAGCCGTCCTTCGCCCAGAGCGGGATAGGCCGCCAGGATTTCGGTGAGCAAGCCGCTGAGCGAAGATTCGATGGTGACAGGGCGCGACTGTTCGCTGTGCGGGCGGGCGAATTCGTGCGCGCGCCCCAGCGCGGCGATCCGATCCTGCAATTCTGAAGCCATCGGCCGCATTTCCGGATTCTGCCGCGCCGACATGCCGATCAGCCCGTTGATGACCGCAAAGATATTCTTGATCCGGTGGCTCAGTTCCCGGCTGAGTACCTCGTTTTCCTCTGCGATCATCTTCGATTGATGGATATCGGTGCAGGTTCCGATCCAGCGGACGATCTCGCCCTTGGCATTGCGTAACGGGAGCGCGCGGCCCAGCGTCCAGCGATATTCGCCGCTATGGTGGCGCAGCCGATAGTTCACCTCATAAGGTTCGCCGGTGGCCAGCGAATGCCGCCAGATGCTCCACGCATGGTCCTGGTCGTCGGGATGGAACATGCCGTTCCAGCCCTCGCCGTCGGTCGATCCGGCGGGAACGCCGGTGAACTCGTACCAGCGTGCATTGTAATAGTCGTGATAGCCATCGGGCAGAGTCGACCACACCATCTGCGGCATCGCGTCGGTGAGGATGCGGAACGCGGAGTTCATCCGCTGCAGCGTGTCGCGGGCATCGACGACCCCGTTCTCGCCGTCGTCAGCACCGTTGGCGCGTGTAACCTTGAAGGCCTGGGCGAGAAAGTCGAGTTCAGACATCGATCAGCTTTCTAGCGGACCGACCCGCCAAAGTGCAATTTGGGCGCCTCGACTATCCTCGAGGCGATGGGAACCAGCTGGAATCGAGCGCACTAAAGCGATCTACGAACCGTGCGAGCTCGATCAGCTTCGGCTCGTCAACCAATGTGACGGTGCTCCGGTTCCGCGTGATCAGTTTTTCTTCGGTCATCTGCCGGATCAGCCGATTGACGTGCACCTGGGTGAGTCCGACGGCATCGCCGAGGTCGCTCTGGGTCAGGGGAATGCGGATCACCGGATTGTGCTGCCCGCTGACCGCGCGCATCCGCGCGGCGATCGACAGGAACAGGTTGGCAAGCCGTGCCTTGCCCTCGCTGCGACCCAGGGCGCGCAACCGGTCGTACAGGTCGATGCTTTCCATCTGGCTGATCGAGAAGAACAAGGCGGCAAGGCGCGGATGCTCGGTGAATGTCTCGCCCAGCGCGCGGCGCGGGAAGCGGCATACCACCATGTCGGTCGCCGCGACGATGCTCGAGGGCGCATCGCGAAACGCGATGCCCGATGCGCCGATCATGTCGCCCGAAAAATGAAAGCGCAGGATCTGGCGCTTGCCCGTCGGCAAACGGCTTTCCGACAGTGCCCAGCCCTGATGCACGATCAGCAGCTCGGAAAGATCATCGCCTTCCTGCCACAGCATGCTGCCCGACGGATAGTCGCGAGGCTCGCGCTCGAGGCTGGCGACGGCCTTTTTCTCGGTGGGGGTAAGATCAAGATAACGGTTCAGCCGGACAACGAAACAACTGTCTGACATGGTCGGGCTCCTGCAGATAGGGGCGTCCAGCCGACCCGCCGAACCGCCCCGTCAATTCCACCTGGTCTCATACTCGGCACGCGTGCTTTTAGGCGTGCAGCAACAAATATCCAGCAAAATCAATTTATTAACATATGTTATATTTGCGATGACTCCCGCAAAGACCAGTTACGCGCCAGCGGGGCAAATGATCCTGCAAATCAGCCATTGCGTGTCGCGATCAATTCCATAGACTTGACGCAAACGTAAATTCACAAACGAGAGGATCGCTTGCCCATGCTCACCGAGAGCCCGACCAGTCCCGTCGCCGCCAGCCACAGCTGGAGCGCGCCGGAAGGCTGGCCCGCCCTGTCGCTGAAACAGATCGAGGCGATGCTGTGCGCGCCGGGACAGCCATTCGAGATGGAAACGGTCGAGGTCGAGGGCGTGTCGACGCGTTGCTGGAAGAACGCGCCGCCCAGTCTCGCCGCGTTGGCCCAGATCGCGCGCAGCCATGGCGATAAGACCTTCCTGATCTATGAGGGCGAGCGGGTCAGCTACGATGCCTGGTTCCGTGCCACCGCGACGCTGGCGCAGCATCTCACCGCCGCGGGCATCGGCAAGGGCGATCGCGTGGCGCTGGCGATGCGCAACCTGCCCGAATGGCCGGTCGCCTTTTTCGCGATCGTCAGCATCGGCGCGATCGCGGTGCCGCTCAACGCCTGGTGGACCGGGCAGGAGCTGGTGTACGGCCTCAAGGACTCGGGCGCGAAGCTGCTGATCGCCGATGCCGAGCGGCTCGATCGCATCGCGCCGCATCTCGCTGAACTGGACGCGCTTCAGGCGATACTGATCAGCCGCAGCCAGGGCGAACTGGCACATGGGGCAAAGGCGCTGGAAGATGTCATCGGCGCGCCGCCCGCCTATGCCGAGCTGGCCCCCGCCGAGCTTCCGCCGGTCGAAATCGCGCCCGACGATGCGGCGACGATCTTCTATACCTCGGGCACCACCGGCAATCCCAAGGGTGCGCTCGGCAGCCATCGCAACATGACGACCAATATCCTCACTACCGCCTATGCCGGGGTGCGTTCGTCGCTGCGCCGGGGCGAGGCGCCGCCCGCGCCCGAACCAGCGGTGCTGCTCACCGTTATCCCGCTTTTCCATGTCACCGCGTGCAGCGCCGGCATGACCGGGGTGATGTTCGCCGGATCGACGCTGGTGTTCATGCACAAATGGGATGCAACGCGTGCGCTGGAGATCATCGAGCGCGAGAAGGTGACGGCGACCGGCGGTGTGCCCACGATCGCCTGGCAGCTGATCGAGCATCCCGATCGTGACAAGTACGACCTCAGCTCGCTCAAGTCGATTTCCTATGGCGGCGCCCCGTCCGCGCCCGAACTGGTGCGCAAGATCCGCGAGGTTTTCGGCGCGCTGCCCGGCAACGGCTGGGGGATGACCGAGACGATGGCGACCGTGACCAGCCATACGGCCGAGGATTATCTCAACCGACCGGATAGTTGCGGCCCTGCGGTGCCGGTGAGCGACCTGAAGATCATGGATGCCGATGGCCAGACCGAGCTGCCCGTGGGGCAGGTGGGCGAGCTATGGGCGCGTGGGCCGCAGATCGTGAAGGGCTATTGGAACAAACCCGAGGCGACCGCGGCGACCTTTGTCGATGGCTGGGTGCGCACCGGCGACCTCGCGCGGCTCGACGAGGAGGGTTTCTGCTATATCGTCGACCGGGCCAAGGACATGATCATCCGCGGCGGCGAGAATATCTACTCGTCCGAGGTCGAGAACGTGCTCTACGACCACCCTGCAGTCACCGACGCGGCGCTGATCGGCCTGCCGCACCGCACCCTGGGCGAGGAACCGGCGGCGGTGGTCCATCTTGCCCCTGGTGCCGAGGCGACCGAGGCGGAGCTTCAGGCCTGGGTGCGCGAGCGGCTCGCCGCCTTCAAGGTCCCGGTGCGGATCGTGTTTTGTGCAGAGACGCTGCCGCGCAACGCCAATGGCAAAATTTTGAAGAAGGACCTGGCCGGACTGTTCGGCTGACGTCCCGTGTCCGGGCTCTGGCGGCAGTGCCCGGACATCGCATCAGGCGAAGACGCTGGCGAGCTGCTCGGTGCTCGCACCTTCCTTGGTGGCGCGCAATTCGATATAAACGGCGGCGATCCCCGCTGCGCCAACAGCAGCGCTGACCGTGCTCAGCAGCGCGCTGGTCACGATCGACAGGCTTGGGCTGATCAGCGAGACCAGGCCGATGGGGATAGCAATGATCCAGCTGAAGATGATGAACACCACGATCAGGCCGAGCAGCTTGAGCCGCGAGCCGCTGGTCAGGGCGGCACTGCGGCTGAGCGCACCGCCGACGCTCAGATTTTCCACCATCATTGCGGGTACGGCGACCATCCACATCAGATAGAGGATGATGCCGGGAACGATCAGCATGACCAGGCCGATGCTGATGCCGATGGCCACGACGATTCCGAGACCGATCAGCGGCAGCAGCTTGGCGACAGCTCGGCTGACGCATTCACCGAAATTGACCGGCTTCCCGGCAATATCATTGGCCGATGCGACGATCAGCGAGGCCTGCAGGATGATCGAGAGAAACAGGAACACGAAATAGCCGACGATGCTGGTGACGACCGCTCCGGCACTGGTGAAGAGCGCAGTAGGATCGCTGGCGGCAGGCGTCACGTACATTCCGATGCCCAGCTGCGGCAGGCCGACAATGACCAGCGAAAGCCCCAAAAATATCGCCGCATTCCGTGCAATCACGCCGAAGGTGTTATTGAAGACATTGGATATGCTGAACTCGGCTGGCTGGCTGGCCATGTCAAATCTCCCGGTTGAATGTCCCAAGCGACCGTTTCTTGTTCTGACCACAGCCTAACACCAGAACAATTCAGGTCCAGTGCGGTTCGGCATATGCAAACTTCCTTGCCCATGCGCATCGCTTCTGCGATCAAACCGGCGTGACCGCTGGCCCCGTCCTTGATGCACCCCGCCGCGAAGGCTTTGATGCGGCCTATGAGCAGGTGCGCGGGGACGGCAGCATTCAGTTTGCTCCCGAATTTGCAAAGCCCGCCGATCCGCCGCCGCAATGGTGGGACGATGTGTCGCGTTGGCTTGGCAAACTGCTCGAACCGATTGCCCAGGCGCTGGCTGCCGCCTGGCCGTGGCTCAGCAAGCTGCTTCTGGTGGCGCTTGTCGTTGGCGTGCTGGCGCTGCTCTGGGTGATCCTGGCCCCCTATATTGCCGACTGGCGCGAGCGGCAGGGTGAGCCGGGCGAACAATGGGTGCCCGATCGCGAGAAGGCGCGCGCGTTGCTCGAGGAGGCCGACCGGCTGGCTGCAGAAGGCCGCTTCGACGAGGCCGCGCATCTGCTGCTCTATCGTTCGATCGAGGATATTGCCGAAAAGCGGCCGGACCTGCTGCGCCCTTCGACCACTACACGCGAGATCGGCGCGTTCGATGCGCTGTCGCAGCGCGCCCGCCAGGCGTTTGGTGTGATCGCGGGGCATGTCGAGGCGAGCTTCTTCGCGCGGCGTCCGCTCGATCGCAGCGCCTGGGACAGTTCGCGCGAGGCCTATCGCGCCTTCGCGCTGGATGGCGGCTGAGATGGCGACAGAAACCAGCGCCAACCCCTTTGCACGCGGCGCGGTGCTGCTGATGTTCGCTGTCGGTTTTGCAGCCTTCATCGCGCTGCTCTACGCGCTCGGCGCGGGGGGGGCGCTCAGATCGGCCAATAATGGCCAGGCGCATGGCGCTTCGTCGAGCCTGGTCGGCTATTCTGCGCTGGCGCATCTGCTCGAAAAGACCGGGACCAGGGTCAGCTATGGCCGCAACCCTGCCGCGCTGTCGCAGCAGGATCTGCTGATCGTCACGCCGCAACTGGGCAGCGATCCGGAAGAATTGCAGGCCATGGTCGAACAGCGCGCCTTCACCGGGCCGACGATCATCATCCTGCCCAAATGGCAGGTAACGCCGCTCGTTGGGATGCAGCGGGGCTGGGTCCAGCTTGATTCGACTTTTGCAGCGCTTCAGGCGCCGCAGGTGCTCTCTCGGCTGGTCGCCGTGAAGACCCGGATCGAGGGCGTCGATAGTCGATTTGCTTCGATGCTGTTCGTGCAGCCCGATCGGGCCGACGAGAAGACGGCGATGCTCAAGCAAGCGCTGAAATCGCGCGTGACGATCAGCGGCGACAAGTTGAAGACCGTGCTTGCCGACAAGGCAACCGGCGCGGCGCGCGTAGCGCTGATCGACGATGGCGGCTGGTATCCCTCGCTCGATCCCGATGCGCCCGATGAAGCGCCGCAAGCGCCCGGCGTCCAGCAGGGCCGCTATCCGGTGGTCATCGTCGCCGATGCGGACCTGATGAACAATCTGGGCCTCGCCAACCGCAAGACGGCCGAGCAGGCGCTGAACATCATCGATTCGGCCTGGTCCGGCGGCGGGGAGGGGGTGGTGTTCGACCTGACCCAGAACGGGCTGGGTGCCTCGGAAAACCTGCTGTCGGTGGCGTTTCGTCCGCCCTTTGTCGGCGCGGTGGCGAGCCTGGTGCTGGCGGCGATCGCCTTTGCCTGGATGGCGTTCTTCCGCTTCGGCCCGCCGCTCTCCGAAGAACGGCCGTTCGGCTTCGGCAAGGCCGCGCTCGTCAAGGGCAGCGCCGGGCTGGTGCGGCGCCTGGGGCGTGAGCATCTGATCGGCCCCGCTTATGCCGATCTGCTGCGTGATCGGGCGGCGCGAGCGCTCGGCCTGCCGCCGGCGCTGCCGGTCGATGAGATCGACGCGCGGCTGGCTTTGGTGCCCGCCGATGAGAGCGGTCGCAGCTACGACCAGTTGTTGCAGGATATGCGCAGCGCGCGCGACCGACCCGCGATCGCGGCGGCTGCCCGCGCGCTATACGGATGGAAAAAGGAACGGATGGGATGAACTTGGCCGATATCAACGCATTGGGGGACCGTATCCGCGCCGAAATGGCCAAGGCGATCATCGGGCAGGACGCGATCGTCGACCATCTGCTGATCGCATTGTTCTCGAACGGCCATGTGCTGCTGGAAGGACCTCCGGGCACGGCCAAGACCTTCATGGCGCAGTGCTTTGCCGCGTGCCTGTCGCTCGATTACGGGCGCATCCAGTTCACGCCCGATCTGATGCCGGGCGATATTGTCGGTTCCAACCTGTTCAACTTCCAGACCAGTCAGTTCACACTGACGCGCGGGCCGATCTTCACCGATCTGCTGCTGGCCGACGAGATCAACCGCACCCCGCCCAAGACGCAGGCCGCGCTGCTGGAAGCGATGCAGGAACGCAGCGTCACGCTCGATGGCACGCGCCATGCGCTGTCCTCGCACTTCATGGTGGTGGCGACGCAAAACCCGATCGAGCAGCAGGGGGTTTACCCGCTGCCCGAGGCGCAGCTCGACCGCTTCCTGTTCAAGCTGCTGGTTGGCTATCCCGATGCGGACGAAGAGGCGCGCATCGTCGCCGAATATGGCAAGCGCAGCGGCGTCCAGCGGCCCACGGCCTTTTCGATCCAGCCGCAGGTCACGCCCGACGAGCTGAGCGCCGCCCGTGCGGCGGTGAACGAGGTCAAGCTGGTCGACGAGGTGGTCGCCTATATCGTGCGGCTCGTCCGGGCGACGCGCGAGACTGCCGATTTCGAGAGCGGGGCGTCGCCGCGCGCGGCGATCATGCTCGCCAATGCGGCCCGAGCGCGGGCAGCGCTGCAGGGTCGCGACTATGTGATCCCCGATGACGTCAAGCAGCTCGCTGCCTCTGTGCTGCGCCACCGCACCTTGCTGTCGCCCGCCGCCGAGATCGAGGGACGCCGCGTCGAGACGATCGTCGCCGATCTGGTCGAACGCACCGAGGCGCCGCGTTGATTGGAGCCTATCCCACCCTGCGCGCGGGCCTGCTGATCGCGGGCGGGGCGCCGCTGGCGATTCTGCTGGCGGCGTTCGCGCCCGGGTTGTGGGCGCTCGGCCCGGCCTGGTCGGGCGCGGTGCTGCTGCTCGCGCTGCTCGATGCGCTGATCGCGGGCAAGGCACGGCATGTAGAGCTGATCGTGCCGGCGAGCAGCGAGCTGGGCAGCGATGTGCGCGTCGCGATCGAGGCGGAGCTGGCCGCGCAGGTGCCGATCGCGCGCGCCGAGGCGAGCCTGGCGGTGGCCAGCCGCATCGTTCCGGGCGGCAGGGGCTTTGCAAGTTTGCAAAGATCGGGTCCGGAGGCCGCGCTGCGCGGCGAATTCGCGCTATCGCCGGTGCGGCGCGGCGCGCTGGAGATCGAGCGGCTATGGCTGCGTTGGCAGGGGCCTTTGGGCCTGGGCTGGCGGCAGGACATGCGGCCGAGCGGCGAGAGCATCGCCATCCTGCCCGACATCGCAGCGGTGCGCGCGCCCGCTTTGCAAGTTTTCATCAAGGAGGCGATCTACGGCATCCTGGCGCGCCAGCTTCGCGGCGAGGGGAGCGAGTTCGAGGCGCTGGTCGAATATCAGCCCGGCTTCGATCGCCGCACGATCGACTGGAAAAGCTCGGCGCGCCATTCCAAGCTGCTGGCGCGCGAATATGATACCGAGCGTAACAACCAGATCGTCTTTGCGCTCGATAGCGGGTCGGACATGTGCGAGCCGGTTGCGGGCCTGCCACGCATCGACCGCGCGGTTTCGGCGGCGCTGCTGACCAGCTATGTCGCATTGAAAGCGGGCGATCAGGTGCGGTTGTTTTCCTTCGCCGCGCGGCCCGAGCGCGCCACACCCTTCGTTTCGGGCAGCCGCAATTTCTTCCGGCTCCAGTCCGAGGCGGCGGGGATCGATTATCGCTTCGAGGAAAGCAACTATACGCTGGCGCTGTCGACGCTGGCCGCTCAGTTGCAGCGGCGCTCGCTGATCGTGGTGTTCACCGATTTCACCGACCCGACCAGCGCCGAGCTTATGCTCGAGTCGGTCGGGCGGCTGATCGACCGGCATCTGCTGCTGTTCGTCGCGATGGAGGATGAGGAACTGCTGTCGATCGTCGATCAGGCGCCCGCGACCAGCGAGAAGGTGGCCGAGAGCGTTGCCGCCGCCAGCCTGCTGGCACAGCGGCGGCTGGTCATCACGCGGCTGCGGCACATGGGCATCGATGTGATCGAGGGGCGGCATGACGAGATCGGCACGCGGCTGATGAACGCCTATCTCAAGATCAAGCGCCGGGGGCAGCTATGAGCGAGGCGGTGATGCAGTCCCCGGGCGAACAGGCAGTGGCCGCCGCAGCGCTGCGCAGCGACCGCTTCCGGCTGGAACGCGAGGGCGACTGGCAGAGGCTCGATGCGATGGTCACGGCGATGGAAAAGGGCAAGCTCCGCAAGCTGTCCGACGACGACGTCCTGGCGCTGCCAGTGCTCTACCGCAACCTGCTGTCCAGCCTGTCGATCGCCCGCGAAAGCTCGCTCGACGCCGGGCTGATCGCCTATCTCGAATCGCTGACGCTGCGCGCCTATTTCATGGTCTATGGCACCCGCACCAGCCTGGGCGGTTGGTGCCGCAGCTTCTTCGGTGGTGGGCTCAGCCGCGCTGTGCGAGCCATCTGGCCAGACCTGCTGGTTGCGCTGGCAGCGATGGTGGCAGGTGCCGTGCTCGGCTTCTTCCTCGTCGATGCCGATACCGACTGGTATTTCCGGCTTGTCCCGGCGCAATTCAGCGATGTCCGCGTGCCTGGAGCATCGCGCGAGGCGCTGCTGAGCACGCTGTTCGGCGAGACCGATGGCGATGGCCTGGGGGTGTTTGCCGCCTATCTGTTCAGCAATAACGCGCAGGTGGCCATCATGGCCTTCGCGCTAGGGTTCGCGTTCGGCGTGCCGTCGATCCTCTTGCTCGTCTACAACATGGTCGGGCTCGGCGCGATGGTCTGGCTGTTCGCATCGCGCGGGCTTGCGGTCGAGTTCATCGGCTGGTTGTCGATCCACGGCACGACCGAATTGCTCGCGATCCTGCTCGCCGGGGCGGCGGGGCTGCATATCGGCCGTGCTCTCGGATTTCCCGGGCAGCGCAGCCATATGGTCGCGCTCAGCCAGGCGGGGCGTACTGCTGCGCAAGTCATGGCGGGTGTCGTGGTGATGCTGATCTGCGCCGGCTTGCTCGAGGGCTTTGGCCGCCAGCTGATCCAGTCGACGGCGATCCGCTATGCCATCGGCTATGGCATTCTGGCGCTGTGGCTCGCCTATTTCTTCGCATTCCGCCCGAGGCGGGCCTGATGGCGCGCGCTGCCGATCTGGGCCGGACGCGGGGCAGGGATGCGAGGCTTCAGCGCACCCTGATCACGCCCGAGGGCGTCGCGCTCGATGTCCAGGTGGCATCGGCGAGCGCGCGTGCGGGGGCGCTGTTGATCGATCTGGCCGCTCTGTTCGGGATGTATATCGCCTTCATCCTGGCACTGGTGCTGACTGTCTGGATGTTCGAACGCGCCAATCTGCCATCCGTACCCGACAGCATCGGCGG
>NZ_LSIS01000074.1:0-7426 GCF_001556365.1 Blastomonas sp. CCH1-A6
GTTCTGAGACCACATCACCGTCACCCCCGCGAAAGCGGGGGTCCCGCTTCTGCGCAACGGGTTGAAAGATAGCGGGATTCCCGCGTTCGCGGGAATGACGTGCTTTCTAGCTCGTCCCCACCAGCGCGGCGAGCGCCACGCGGCGGTAGATGCGCGCCAGCACGTCCAGGTCGGCTACCGCCACCGCCTCGTCGAGCTTGTGCATCGTCGCGTTGGACAGGCCGAATTCCACCACCGGGCAGATGCGCGAGAGGAAGCGCGCGTCGGACGTTCCGCCGGTGGTCGACAGCTCCGTCTCCACACCCGTCTCCGCGCGGATCGCGTCGACGATGATGCCCGAAAGCTCGCCCGGCGGGGTGAGGAACGCTTCGCCCGAAATCTTCGCCTCGACCGTCCCACCCAGCGGCTCGGCGATCGCGCGAATGCGCTGGATCAGCGATTCGCCGCTGTGCAGATCGTTGAAGCGGATGCTGATCCGCGCCTCGGCGGCGGCGGGGATGACATTGTGCGCGGGATTGCCGACATGCAGGTCGGTCACCTCGATATTGCTCGGCTGGAACCAGTCGGTGCCCTCGTCCAGCACCACCGCCTCGATCGCCGAGAGGATCGCGACCAGCTTCGGGATCGGATTGTCGGCCAGATGCGGATAGGCGACATGGCCCTGCTGGCCCGCCACGCGGATCCACATGTTGACCGAGCCGCGCCGCCCGATCTTCACCATGTCGCCCAGCCGATTGACCGAGGTTGGCTCGCCCACCAGGCACAGGTCGGGCACCGTGCCCTCGCGCAGCATCAGGTCGATCAGCGCGCGGGTGCCGTAGATCGCGGGCCCTTCCTCGTCGCCGGTGATGATCAGGCTCAGCGTCCCCGCCTCGCGCGGGATGTCGGCAGCCGCGGCGACGAAGCTCGCAATCGATCCCTTCATGTCGACCGCGCCGCGCCCGTGCAGCAGGTCGCCGCGCACCTCCGGCACGAACGGATCGCTCGCCCAGCCCTTGCCCGGCGGCACCACGTCGAGATGCCCGGCAAAGGCGAAATGCCGCCCCGGATCGCCGAGCGGACGCCGGATCGCGAACAGATTCTCGACCGGGCCATCGGGGGCCTCGCCGCAGACGAAACGGGTGACGGCAAAGCCCAGCGGCTCGAGCATCGCCTCGAGGCAATCGAACACCGCGCCGGTGGCGGGCGTGACGCTCTCGCAGGCGATCAGGCGGCTGGCGAGATCCAGCGGGGCGGCGGCAATCGTGGCACTGTCGGTCATGGGGGCTTTCTCGTTGATCCATGGCGCATTAGCATCGCACCATGCCTAAAGTCGACCTGGAAGCCATTCCGCAAACCAACGCCACCGGATATCCCGATCACCTCGCGGATGTCGTGCAGGGGCGCTGGTATCGCCGCCTCTCCCCCGCGCTGGGGCTCAGCGATTTCGGGGCAAGCCATGTCGTGCTCAAGCCCGGTGCCTGGTCTGCCCAGCGACACTGGCACGAGAACGAGGACGAGATTCTCGTCATCCTGTCCGGCCAGGCGGTCCTGGTCGACGACCACGGCCGCACCCTTCTTGGGCCGGGCGACATCGCCGCCTTTCCCAAGGGCGAGCCGAACGCGCATTGCCTGGTCAACGAAAGCGACGAAGATTGCGCGTTCCTGGTGATCGGTCAAAGCGTCAATGGCCCGTGCCATTATCCCGATGTCGACATGCATGAGAACGGCGCGGGCAACAAACGCCGCAAGGACGGATCGGCTTTCTGACTGCCCGAAGGGGCTACCCTCCCTCGCTCCTGAATATCCCAGCACCATCCCGATGGGCCGAACGAGGGCCGGGCCCGCGCTCGCCTGACGCGACTGAGGCTGCATGCGCCAGGTTGACCCAACAACCAAAATCCCTATTAGGCTAATGCGAATCGCTTGCATTATCATTTGGGGGATTATCCATGAACCGCTGGTTGAACTCTGCCGCCCTGATCGGCCTTGCCGCCGCTCAGCTGCAGGTCAGCGCCGCCGAGGCGGCGCGCGCAGAGACCGAAACGCTCGACGAGGCCGAGGCTGCCGACGGGCGCACCATCGTGGTCTCCGCCACGCGCACGCCCATCACCATCGACGAGGCCCCTGCCACCATTTCGGCGAAGTCCGACGAGGAAATTGCCGACGATCTGGCGACCGACATCAAGGATCTGGTGCGCTTCGAACCCGGTGTCAGCGTCCGCCGTCAGCCCGCGCGGTTCGGTGCGGCGCTCGGCAGCACCGGCCGCGCGGGCAACGAGGATTTCACCATTCGCGGCATCGGCGGCAACCGCGTGCTGATCCAGGTCGATGGCGTGCGCATGCCGATGGGCTTCAGCTTCGGCGCGCAAAGCGTGGGCCGGGGCGATTCGGTCGATATCGGGCTGGTCAAATCGGTCGAGATCCTGCGCGGTCCGGCCTCCGCGCTCTACGGCAGCGACGGCCTGGCGGGTGCGGTCAGCTTCACGCTGAGCGACCCCGAGGACATATTGAAGGGCCAGTCGGTCGCCGGGCTGGTGCGTGGCCAATATGCCAGCGCCGATAACGAATTTGCCGAAACCGCGATCCTGGCTGGACGCAGCGGCGAGCTCTCGGCGATGGTCGCCTATACGCGGCGCGATTTTCAGGAGCTGGAGAACCGCGGCACTAACGATGTGCTCGGGGCCAATCGGACCACGCCCAATCCGCAGGATGGGCACAGCAATGCCGCCACCGCGCGGCTGGTCTGGGATCCCGCCGGTGGCCACAAGGTCCGGCTGACCGGCGAATATCTCGACAACCGCATGGTCACCGATCTGCTCTCGGGCCGCTCGGCGAGCGTCGACAATCTGGTGGCGCGCGACAGCGGCAAGCGCTGGCGGGTAGCGGGCGACTGGATCTGGGAAGGCACCGGCACGCTCGAGATGGCGCGGGCCAGCCTGTACTGGCAATCGGCCAAGGACCGCCAGTTCACGCAGGAAGACCGCACGCCGCTAGCCGATCGCACCCGGCTCAACACCTTCGACAACCGCGTCTATGGCCTGTCCGCCGAAGCGCGCGCAGGCTTCGTCACCGGGCCCTTGAGCCACAAGCTGGTCTTTGGCGGCGATGCGAGCTCTACCCGGCAGCAGGGGCTGCGCGACGGCACCGTGCCGCCAGCGGGCGAGCGCTTCCCGTCCTCCGCCTTTCCGGTGACCGATTACACGCTCGCCGGTCTGTTCATCGGCGACGAGATCAGCATGGGGCCACTCACCCTGTTCCCTGCGCTGCGGTTCGATCATTACAAGCTCTCACCCCAGAACGATCCGCTGCTCCCGGCGACCTTCGTCACCACTGGCCAGTCGGGCAGCCGGCTGAGCCCCAAAATGGGTGCGGTGCTGAAGCTGAACAGCGAGGTGCGGCTGTTTGCCAATTATGCCCAGGGCTTCCGCGCCCCCGAGCCCTCCCAGGTCAACCAGTTCTTCGAGAATCTGGCACAAGGCTATACTTCGCGCCCCAATGCCGATCTGGGGCCAGAGCGCAGCGAGAGCATCGAAGGCGGCATCCGCTTTACCAGCGAAGCCGTAAGCCTCAGCGCCACCGCGTTCAGCGCGCGCTACAAGGACTTCATCAGCCAGGAGGTCGTGGGTGGCGGCTTCACGCCGAATAATCCCGCGATCTTCCAGTTCATCAATCTCGACCGGGTGAAGGTCGAGGGTGCCGAAGCGCGGCTCGAACTGCGCGACAAGGGCGGCCTCAACGGGCAGCTGGCCCTGTCCTACGCCAAGGGTGACGTCATCGATCCGCAGGCGAATACCCGCATGCCGCTCGCCACGGTCGATCCCTTGAAGCTGGTCGCGGGAATCGGCTGGCGCGACCCGCAGGGCCGGTTCGGCGGGCAGCTGATCGCCACGCACAGCGCGCGAAAGTCCGAGGCGCGCAGTGCGGGCGTCTGCACCCCGTCGTGCTTCCGGCCCGAGGCGTTCACCATCCTCGACGCGACGGCCTTCGTCGCGCTGGGTCCGGTGACACTGCGCGCAGGCCTGTTCAACCTCACCAATGCCAAATACGCCTGGTGGTCCGATGTGCGCGGCCTCGCCAGCAACACCACCATCGCCGATGCCTTTACCCAGCCGGGCCGCAACGGCAGTGTCTCGTTGACTTATCGCTTCTGATTCGCAATACCGTTATCAATCAAACCAGGGGTCTTGATCATGCACAGAAAGATCGTCTCGCTTGCTGCTGCCAGCCTGTTCGCGCTGGCTTCCACGTACGCGCTTGCCCATCCGCCGATCGCCGAACGGCCCGCCCAGGAAGAAGCCGCCGCGTTCGAGGCCGATCGCGCCGACATTCTGGCGATGGCGGGCAATTTCAAGGTGCGCTTCGACATGCAGGAAGCGACGCCCTGGCAGAGCGGCTACGCCCCGCTCGACCGCAAGATTTCGGGCGGGCATGAGGTCGTGCGCGTGATCGAGGATAGCGGCCGCCGCATCGTGCTGCAGCATATCCTGGTCAGCGAGATAGACGGCAAGCCGCATATCACCAAGCACTGGCGGCAGGACTGGGAATACGAGCCCGCCCGGGTGCTGGTCTATTCGGATCGCAATGCCTGGACCTGGGAGGACGTGCCCGAGAAGATGCGCCGCGGCCGCTGGTCGCAGACCGTCTGGCAGGTGGATGACAGCCCGCGCTATGCCGGCTGGGGCCAGTTCGAGCAGCAGGGCGGCCTTCGCCGTTGGCGTTCCAACTGGACCTGGCGACCGCTCGCCCGGCGCGATGCGGTGCGCAATCCCGTGTACGACCGCTATTATGCGATCAATCGCCACCAGCCCACCCCCGATGGCTGGGTCCACTGGCAGGACAATATCAAGATGGGCATGAAGGACGGCCGCCTGCAGCCGATCGTCCAGGAATATGTGCTCAATACCTATACCAAGTTCGACGGCTATAACGTCAAGGCCGCAGACGATTACTGGGCCGCCACCAAGGGCTATTGGGCTGCGGTCCGCGCCGGGTGGGACAAGGTGGCGGCGACCAAGGGCGGCATTGCCATCCAGGAGGAAGCGCAGGCCGGAACCATCATCAGCGCGCGGTTGCTGACCATCGCCGACGAGATTGTCGAGGGCAAGCTAACCGAGGCTAAGGGCACAGCCGAAGCGCTCAAGCTCATCGACGACAATACCCGGAAAACGGGCGCGAAGCAGGTCGCAAGCGCCGGTCGCTAAGCGTCGGCGCCCCGCCCCCTGTTGGGGCGCCGATACTCCCCTGCCCCGCCGACTGGACACGGCGGGGCGGGGGATATTGCGTTCAGTGGTCGTGCTGCGCCAGGGCTTCCAGCACGTCTTCCAGTCGTGCCGGATCGCCCATCGCGACGACGCGCCCGTCGCTGCCCTTGTGCAGCGGATCGCCGTTCCAGTCGCACATATGTCCGCCCGCGCCCTCGACCACGGGGACGAGCGCGGCGAAATCGTGCAGTTTCAGGCCGCTTTCGCAGACCAGATCGACCGAGCCCTGCGCGACCAGCGCGTAATTATAGCAATCGCCGCCCCAGATCAGCCGCCGGGTGTCGCACTGCTTGGCGAGCGCCATGAAATGCATCGCGTCATGATCGCTGAACAGGTGCGGGCTGGTGGTGGCGAGCACGGCATCGCCGATCTCGGGGCAGAGACGCGCCTTGACCGGCCTGCCGTTGAACGTCGTGCCGCGCCCGGTCGCGCCCACCCAGCGCTCGCGCCCGATCGGCTGGTCGATCACGCCGAGCACCGGCCATTCGTCCGAAATCAGCGCGATCAGGGTGCCGAAGATCGGGCGGCCGGCGATGAAGCTCGTCGTTCCGTCGATCGGATCGAGCACCCAGACGCGTCCCGTCGTTCCGGGTTTCTCGCCATATTCCTCGCCGACCACACCGTCGCGCGGGGCCTCGGCATCGAGGATCGCGCGCATCGCGGCCTCGGCGGCGCGATCGGCCTCGGTCACCGGCGAGGCATCGGCCTTGCGGTCGGTGGTGAAATCGGCGCGGTAAAAGGGACGGATCGCCTCCCCCGCCGCATCGGCGAGCCGCTGCGCGAGCTCGATGTCCTTGCTGTGTATCATGATGGTCTAGCTAGGGGCTGGCGGGCAGCTTGGCCAGAGGCGATGGCGTCAGAACAGGCCGAGCGCCGCAACCTCGGCGTCGGACAGCAGGATTCCGAATTCGTCCGCCAGCAAGGCGCGCATCGCGGCCGTACCGGCAATCGGCATCCGCTCGCTCTCCGCCCCGCGCTGGACGCTGAACTGGTCGTTGGTGATCGACTTGAGCCCGTCGCGCGTCACCTGGCTGACCAGCACGTTGCGGATGAAGCGCGATTCGGGCGAGGTCGCGGTCCAGTGGTTCGACATGGCCAGATCGGCAGGCTGGGCAAGCTCGTCGGTGAAGCTGTATTGCGGGCGGACCTCGCCGCCGAAATGCCGTTCGAGCATCCAGCCGAATGCGTCATCATGGCGCAGCCGGTGGACCGAACCGTCATTGCCCGCCGCCTCCGCGCCATCGGCCAGACGCATCGCGGGCACATGCCCGCCGCCAAAGCCCGCATCGGCGAGCCAGCGTTCACCCTCCAGCGACACGGCCAGTACGATGTGCGTGCGCGGCGGCACCGGGTCGCCCGGCTGCTGGCGGAACCAGACGCGGGCGAGCAGCGGATCGACTCGGAAGCCCAGCGCTTCGAGCCCGCGCTGGAACAGCGGGTTGAGCTCGAAGCAATAGCCGCCGCGCGTGCCGGAGAGCAGCTTGGCAGCAATCGCCTCGGGCGCGATATCCACCCCGCGCCCGAGCCGCGCATCGAGCGCATCATAGGGAATGGCGAGCCGCTGCGCCCAGAGCAACGCATCGAGCCCGGCGAGATCGGCCGCTGGCCGCTGCGCCAGCCCCAGCCGCGCGAGATACTGGCCGAGAAAGTCGTTCAATGCGCGCCGCCCGGCTGATCGGGCACGGCCACGCGCAGCGGCTGGCCATCGGGCACGACCCAGCTCGAAACCGCGCGCAGGCCTTTGGGCCCCGCCTTGCCCCAATGCACCGTGCCCGGCGCTATGCGCACCCCTTGGCCGGGCAGCAACGTCATTTCGCCCTCACCTTCGCGCACGATCACCGTGCTGCCGCCCAAAATGTAGAGAAACTCCTCGCCATGGTGATAATGGCGCGGGATCGGGGCATTGGCGGGAATGTTCAGATCGCCGGTCACCAGATGATGCCCCGGCGCGGCCTGGATCGGCCCGGACAGGACCTCGGTTATGCCGGGCGCGGACTGATAGACCGCGACACCCTGAGAACCGGGAGAAGCGCAAGCGCCCAGCCCCGCTGCCAGCGCGATCAGCACGGGCAGGCTCGGGCGCATCGGCCGATCAGTCGAACAGGCTGGAGACCGAGCTTTCGTCGGCGATGCGGCGGATCGCCTCGCCGATCAGCGCCGCCATCGGCAGGCTGCGGATACGG
>NZ_LSIS01000075.1:0-8122 GCF_001556365.1 Blastomonas sp. CCH1-A6
AGGGGCCACCGTCCGGACCCGCCGGAAGCGCTGTCACAAAAGCGTCACCTGATTGTCATGTTCGGGCAACGGCCCCTCCCTAACGGCCTCAACGGAAGGGGGCCAGGCAAAGGCATGATCCGCGTCGCGCGATTCTGCCATGTCCGCTGCCGCCGCCTTCATGGCCGGACGTGCGGCTGATGTTCTTGCCCAGAGAGGGGTCGACGTGTTGATCAGGAAGCTCGCCTTTGCCTGCCTTCCGGCGCTTTTGCTGGCCGGATGCAAGGACCCGGCGTCGACCAGCGAGGGCAGCAGCCGCAGCGAGATTCGCATCGTCGGCTCGTCCACCGTCTTCCCCTTTGCCAAGAAGGTGGCGGAGGAATTCGTCAATTTCGATCCCGAGCGCCGCTCCCCCATCCTTGAATCGACCGGTACCGGCGGCGGGGTGGAGCTGTTCTGCGCGGGCGTCGGCGCGAAAACGCCCGACATCGTCAACGCGTCGCGCCGGATGAAGAAGAGCGAGTTCGAGCGCTGCCAGGCCAATGGCGTCGACGGGGTGATCGAGATCGTGATCGGTTTCGACGGCATCGCGCTCGCCCAGTCGACCAAGGGACCCAAGCTGTCGCTCACGGTCGAGGAATTCTACACCGCGCTCGCCGCCCAGCCGTTCGGCAAGGGCCCCAATACCGCGATGCGCTGGCCGGATATCAATCCGGCGCTGCCCGATACGCGAATCAACATCTTCGGCCCGCCCGCCACCTCGGGCACGCGCGATGCGCTCGAAGAGATCATCATGGAAAAGGGCTGCAAGACCGATCCGGCGATCAAGGCTTTGTCAGATAGCGACAAGGAAAAGTTCGAGGACATCTGCCACTCGATCCGCACCGACCAGGCCTATACCGATACGGGCGAGAACGATAACCTGATCGTCCAGAAGCTTTCGACCAACCCCGATGCGGTCGGTATCTTCAGCTACAGCTATCTGGCCGACAATGCCGACACCGTGCGCGGCGTGCCGATCGGCGGCGTCGAGCCGAGCTATGCGACGATCGAGAACGGCACCTATCCCGGCGCGCGCACGCTCTACATCTATGTGAAGAAGAAGCATGTCGACGTGATCCCGGGCCTGCGCGAATTCGTCGCCGAATTCCTTCGCGGGGGGGAGCATGAGGGCTATCTCACCCGGATCGGCCTGATCGCCGCGCCCGACAAGACCCGCACCGAGATGCTCGGTCGCATCAAGTCGCTCACCGCGCTCGACGGCGCGGACCTGAAATAAGCAGTGCCATGACCATCACCGCCACCTTCTTCCTGATCGCGGGCCTCGGCCTGATCGCCTGGGTCTTCGCCCGCGCGCGTGCCGGACGCTTCATCCAGTCGGGCGTCGCCAGCGTCCATTCGCTGCCCAGCTATCACGGCTGGTATGCCGCGATGTGGGCGGTCGTCCCCGCCATCCTGTTCCTGCTGGTGTGGAGCACCATCGCGCCGGCGCTCGGCAGTTACCAAGTGCTCGAAAGCCCGCTAGCCGCAGGGCTTCCCACCGATGCCTTCGAACGCGCAGCGATCCTGTCCGAAGCGCGCGCGCTGTCGCACAATCCCGACCTCAAGGTGTTCAACGACGCCGCAGTCAGGCTTGCCCCGCTCTATGAAGCCGCGGACAGCAAATATGCGATGATCGGCGCGCTCGCCGCCTTCCTGCTGTGCTTTGCCGGCGGCGCCTTTGCCTTTACCCGCATCCGCCCGGATTTCCGCGCGCGCACCCAGGTCGAGCGGACGGTGATGTTCGGCCTGCTGCTCGCCTCGCTGATCGCGATCCTGGCGACGCTCGGCATCGTCGCCTCGCTGATCTTCGAGACGATCCGCTTCTTCGGCATGGTCTCGCCGTTCGAATTCCTGTTCGGGCTCGACTGGAACCCGTCGGACAAGGTCGTCGATGGCCAGGCCACCGGCTTCGGTGCTGTGCCGCTTTTCTGGGGCACGGTGTTCATCGGTGCGATCATCGCGATGCTGGTCGCGATCCCGCTCGGCCTGATGAGCGCGGTCTATCTGACCCAATATGCCAGCGCCAATGTGCGCAAGTGGATGAAGCCGATCCTCGAGATTCTCGCGGGCGTGCCGACCGTGGTCTATGGCTATTTCGCCGCGCTGACCGTGGCGCCTGCGCTGCGCAGCTTTGCCGTGTCGATCGGCATCACCGACGCAAGCTCCGAATCGGCGCTCGCGGCGGGCCTGGTGATGGGCGTGATGATCATCCCGTTCGTCTCGTCGATGGCCGATGACAGCATCGCCGCCGTGCCCGGCAGCATGCGCGACGGCTCGCTCGCCATGGGCGCGACCAAGAGCGAGACGATCAAGCAGGTGCTCATCCCCGCAGCGCTTCCCGGCGTGGTCGGCGGCGTGCTGCTCGCGGTCAGCCGCGCGATCGGCGAGACGATGATCGTGGTGATGGCCGCAGGCCTGGCCGCGAACCTCACCGCCAATCCTTTCGCCAGCGTGACCACGGTGACCACCCAGATCGTCCAGTTGCTTACCGGCGATACCGATTTCGACAGCCCGATGACGCTCGCCGCGTTCGCGCTGGGCCTGACGCTGTTCGTCGTCACGCTGCTGCTCAACATCGTCGCGCTGCAGATCGTCAAGAGGTACCGGGAAGCGTATGACTGAGGCCCTGACCATGACCGCAACGCCCCCGACTGCAAGCCCCTCGTCGCGCAAGACCGACTGGATGGGCGATGCCATGCAGCGCCGCATCGCGCGCCGCTATGCCGCCGAGCGCCGGTTCAAGTTCCTGGGCCTGGCTGCGGTGGCCGTGTCGTCGCTGTTTCTCGCCTTCCTGCTCGTTGTCATGGTCGGCAACGGGGCCAAGGGCTTCGTCACCACCGAGGCGACACTGACGATCGACCTGCCCGCGGCCACCGGCAGCATCTCGCCCGATCAGCTGACCGGGCCGCAGCTTTCCGCCACCATGGCCTCGATCGACGTTCGCCGCATCTTCGATCAGGCCGTGCAGGCGCAATATGGCGAGGATGGCGCGCGCTATTTCGCCAGCACCGCCTGGACCGCCTTGCGCGACCAGCTGGTCGAAAATCCCAATCTGGTGATGGGCGAGACCAGCTTCTGGCTGCCGACCTCGAGCGATATCGACCGCGCCGCCAAGGACCGTTCGACGCCCGAGGCCGAGCGCGATTATGCCGCGCTCACCAAGGCAGGCGAAGTGCGGCAGAGCTTCAACATGCAGTTCCTTACCGGCTCGGACGGCACCGACCCTGCGCGCGTCGGCATCTGGGGCGCGCTCAAGGGCTCGCTGATCACGATGGTCGTGACCCTGTTCCTCGCCTTCCCCGTCGGCGTGCTGGCGGCGGTCTATCTCGAGGAATATGCGCCCAAGAACCGCTTCACCGACCTGATCGAGGTGTCGATCAACAACCTTGCCGCCGTCCCCTCGATCATCTTCGGCCTGCTCGGGCTCGCGGTGTTCCTGCAATTCCTGTCGATGCCGCGCTCGGCGGCCCTGGTCGGGGGCCTGACGCTCGCGCTGATGACCATGCCGGTGATCGTCATCGCCGCGCGCAACGCGATCAAGGCGGTGCCCCCCTCGATCCGCGAGGCGGCGATGGGCGTCGGCGCGAGCCCGATCCAGGTCGTGTTCCACCATGTGCTGCCGCTTGCCATTCCGGGCATCATGACCGGCACCATCATCGGCATGGCGCGCGCGCTGGGCGAGACCGCGCCGCTGCTGATGATCGGCATGCGCGCCTTCACCACCACCCCGCCCGATGGCCTGACCGATCCCGCCACCGTGCTGCCGGTGCAGATCTTCCTCTGGTCGGACGAGGTCAATCGCGGATTTGTCGAAAAGACCTCCGCCGCGATCATCGTCCTGCTCGTCTTCCTGCTCACCATGAACGCGATTGCCGTGTACCTGCGCAACCGCTTCGAAACCCGCTGGTAACCCGATCCATGCTCGACAATCTGGCCTCTGCCACCACCAAACCCAAAATGTCCGCGCGCGACGTGCGGGTCTTTTATGGCCCCAAGGAAGCGATCAAGGGCGTGTCGATCGATATCGACATGGACAATGTCGTCGCGTTCATCGGCCCCTCGGGCTGCGGCAAGTCGACCTTCCTGCGTACGTTGAACCGCATGAACGACACCATCCCGATCGCGCGGGTGGAGGGCGATATCACGCTCGACGGCGAGAATATCTATTCGAGCAGCATGGACGTGGTGCAGCTGCGCGCACGCGTCGGCATGGTGTTCCAGAAGCCCAACCCCTTCCCCAAGTCGATCTACGACAATGTGGCGTACGGCCCGCGCATCCATGGCCTCGCCCCCAACAAGGCCGAGCTCGACCAGATCGTCGAGAATTCGCTGGTGCGCGCCGGCCTGTGGAACGAGGTCAAGGACCGGTTGCAGGACAGCGGCACCGCGCTTTCGGGCGGCCAGCAGCAGCGGCTGTGCATCGCGCGTGCGATCGCGGTCGATCCCGAGGTGATCCTGATGGACGAGCCCTGCTCGGCGCTCGACCCGATCGCCACCGCCAAGATCGAGGAACTGATCCATGAGCTTCGCGGCCGCTATGCCATCGTCATCGTCACGCACAACATGCAGCAGGCCGCGCGCGTCTCGCAGAAGACCGCGTTCTTCCACCTGGGAACCATGGTGGAATATGGCGACACGTCGGATATCTTCACCAACCCGCGCGAGGAACGGACGCGCGACTATATTACTGGCCGTTACGGCTGACCGACACCACATGCTTAAGCGAAACGGCTTGGCAGCACGGGGATACGGGGGTCCCGCCAAGCCTGGCATCGCAACGAACGGAATGTCTTGATGAACCATAGCCTGAACGAACACACCCTGAAGGCCTTTGACGGCGACCTCATCACCCT
The DNA here is from genome assembly GCF_001556365.1 of Blastomonas sp. CCH1-A6. Classification (NCBI taxonomy): domain Bacteria; kingdom Pseudomonadati; phylum Pseudomonadota; class Alphaproteobacteria; order Sphingomonadales; family Blastomonadaceae; genus Blastomonas; species Blastomonas sp. CCH1-A6. Next base: position 4,875 of record NZ_LSIS01000075.1, read on the forward strand.
GCGCGGGCTGATCGCGGAGATCGGCGGGCGCGCCGAAAAGGCGGTCGAGGGCGCGATGGCCGCGCTCGCCAACAACGACCATGATCTGGCGCGCCAGGTGGTCGAGGGCGACAAGCGCATCGACGCGCTGGAAGAGCAGATCGACCGCATGGTGATCCAGACGATCGCACTGCGCGCGCCGATGGCGGACGACCTGCGCGAACTCGTCGCGGCGCTCAAAATCTCGGGCGTGGTCGAGCGCATCGGCGATTATGCCAAGAACATCGCCAAGCGTGTGCTGCTGATCGATGCCGACCAGCAGATCGATGCCGCGCGGCTGCTGCCCGCCATGGCTGACGCGACCCGCCAGCTGGTCGACGATGCGTTCACCGCGTTTGCCAAGCGCGATGCCGACCTTGCCGTCGCCGTCTGCGCGCAGGACAAGACCGTCGACGATTTCTACAACAGCATCTTCCGCGCGCTCATCGCGCACATGATCGAATATCCCGAACATGTCGGCGCGGGCACGCACCTGCTGTTCATCGCCAAGAATCTCGAACGGATCGGCGACCACGCCACCAATGTGGCCGAAATGGTTTACTTCGCGGTCATGGGCCAGTCGATGAACGAGCGCGAGCGCGGCGACGACGCGCTGGCGCCCGGCAGCGACTGACCGGACCTTTTGAAACGAAAGCACGATACCGATGACGACTCCGCATCTGCTGCTGGTTGAAGACGACATGGCCTTGGCCGAATTGGTGTCCTGGCATTTCGACAAACAGGGCTTCCGCGTCAGCCAGACCGCCGATGGCGAGGAGGCGATGCTGATCGCGCGCGAGGAACGGCCCGATATCGTGCTGCTCGACTGGATGATCGAGAATCTGTCGGGCATCGAGGTCTGCCGCCGCCTGCGCCGCGACAACGACACCTCGAACATCCCGATCATCATGATGTCGGCGCGCGGCGAAGAAGAAGACCGGGTGCGCGGGCTGGACATCGGCGCCGACGATTATGTCACCAAGCCCTTCTCCCCCCGCGAGCTGATCGCGCGGGTCAACGCGGTGCTCCGCCGCGTGCGCCCCGCGCTCGCCGGCGAGGCGCTCAGCTTCGCCGATATCGAGATGGACACGGTGGGCTACAAGGTGAAGCGCGCCGGGCAGACCATTCCGCTCGGTCCCACCGAATTCCGCCTGCTGCGCCACTTCCTCGAGCATCCCGGCTGGGTGTTCTCGCGCGAGCGGCTGCTCGACAGCGTCTGGGGGCATGACAGCGATATCGAGATTCGCACCGTCGACGTGCATATCCGGCGCCTTCGCAAGGCGCTCAACGCCAATGGCCAGCCCGATATCATCCGCACCGTGCGTTCTGCCGGCTATGCGCTGGACAGCGAACTGGCCTGATCGCCGTAGCGTCAGCTTTGCTTGACGGACGCGTAAAGTTGGATGCCCATGGCTTGGCGCTTGCCAAGCGCTTCAACATGGCTAAAACCCGCGCCATTCCGCGCGGCAATGCCGCGCATTCAAGAGAGGGATGCTTGCCATGACCATCAGTTTCAAGGACCGCGTTGCCATCGTCACCGGTGCAGGCGGCGGCCTCGGCCGCGCCTATGCGCTCGAACTTGCCGCGCGCGGCGCGAAGGTTGTCGTCAACGATCTGGGCGGTGCGCGCGACGGCACCGGCACCTCCGACGCGGCCGAAAAGGTCGTCGAGGAGATCAAGGCTGCGGGCGGCGAAGCCATGGCCAATGGCGGATCGGTCACCGAATACGAGCAGATGGTCGAGATGGTCGCCAAGGCCAAGGAAGCCTGGGGCGGCGTGCACGTCCTGATCAACAATGCCGGCATCCTGCGCGACAAGAGCTTCGCCAAGATGGAGCCCGCCGATTTCGACCTCGTGGTAAAGGTCCACCTCGTCGGTTCGGGCTATTGCACCAAGGCGGTGTGGGAAACGATGCGCGAGCAGAATTACGGCCGCATCCTGATGACCGCCTCGTCGACCGGCCTGTACGGCAATTTCGGCCAGGCCAATTATGGCGCGGCCAAGCTGGGCCTCGCCGGCCTCACCAAGACGCTGTATCTCGAAGGCGCGAAGAACAACATCAAGGTCAACACGCTGGCTCCCGTCGCCGGAACGCGCATGACCGAAGATATCTTCCCGCCCGAAGCCTTTGCCCAGTTCAAGCCCGAGAACGTGGTTCCCGCCGCGCTCTACCTGGTCTCTGAAGAGGCACCGACCAACATGATCATCGGCGCGGGCGCAGGCGCGTTCCACGCGGCCTATGTCACCATGACCCAGGGCGCGGCGCTCCCCGAAGGCGAGCGTACCCCCGAAGGCGTCGCACGCATCTTCGACAAGATCATCGACCGCACCGGCGAAACCGTGCCGCAGTCGGGCAGCGAACAGGCGATGACGATCATGCGTCTGCTGCAGGGCTAATCGGCTGGCATCGGATCGACGTCATCTCGTCACCCCCGCGAAAGCGGGGGTCCCGCTTCTCGGATGCCGATACGAAAAAGCGGGATTCCCGCGTTCGCGGGAATGACGATTGAAATGCTCGAGAGTAACGAGAAAAGGGCGCGGCGAGCGATCGTCGCGCCCTTTTTCGTCCGGGCTATTCGCTCCAATCCCCCCGCGCGATACCCAGCGCGTGGAGCAAAGCCGTCCAGTCGCCGTGCGCGATATGCGCGTCGGCGGCGGCGACCGCGGCGGGCTTGGCGTGATAGGCGACGCCCGTGCCTGCGGCCTTGAGCATCGGGATGTCGTTCGCGCCGTCGCCCAGCGCGATCACCTGCGCCACCTCGAGCCCCTGGCCCACCGCTTGCTCCATCAGGATCGCCGCCTTGCGCGCGGCATCGACGATCCCGCCTTCGAGCGCGCCGGTCATGTGGCCGTGCTCGATTACCAGCCGGTTGGCGAACACCGCGTTGAAGCCCAGCTCCGCGCCGATCACGTCGGCAAAGGAATGAAAGCCGCCCGAGACGAGCACGCAATCCACGCCGCGCGAGCGCAGCGTGCGCACCAGAGTGCGCGCGCCCGGCATCGGCTGGATGCGGTGGCCCAGGCACTCGCCGATGACATGCTCGCTCAGCCCCTCGAGCAGCGCGACGCGCTCGCGCAACGCCGCCTCGAAATCGAGCTCGCCCTGCATCGCGCGCTCGGTAATTTCGGCGACCTGCGGCTTGACCCCGGCATAATCGGCGAGCTCGTCGATGCATTCATTGGCGATCATCGTGCTGTCCATGTCGGACACGAGCAGGCGCACGCCGCGC
>NZ_LSIS01000076.1:0-43137 GCF_001556365.1 Blastomonas sp. CCH1-A6
GGGCAGGGCGCGGCTCGGGGCGTTTGGGCGCGGTCAGCGTGCCGTGGCGATATCGAACCCGCGCCACCGCCGCATATCCGAAAAAGCGGTTCACCCGCGCGATGATCTCCGGCTCGGCATGCTGCATGAAGATCGCCGTGGCGCTGGTCACGACGAGGTGCAGCGTGCCATCGGCCTTCTTGCCGCGGGCAAAGGCGATCGATTCCGGGCTGGCCATAGCGGCATAGCGCGGCCCGGCGATCTCGGCCCAGCGGCTGACCAGCGAGCTCTGGATGAAACCGAACTTGCGGAAGCTGGTCTCGCCGATCGACGGAATCAGGTCGGCAATACCGCGCGCATCGCCGCCGCGCCTGCGCCGGGGTGCCGGGGCAGGCTGCGCTGTCTTGCGCGGCTTGGTGGTAACGGGCTTATCGCTTTCCATTTCGCGTGCGACCATGGCATAGCGCCCCCATGTCCGTCGAGTGTCGCGATGATATTGTGGAAACCGGCACCGGCACCGGCGCTGTCGCTGAAGCGCTGCTCGGTCATTACGACATGCACGCGCGCGACCTCCCGTGGCGCGTTTCGCCCGCCGCGCGCAGGGCAGGGCTGAAGCCCGATCCGTACCGCGTCTGGCTGTCGGAGGTGATGCTGCAGCAGACCACAGTCGCGGCGGTCACCGGCTATTTCGAACGCTTCACCACCCGCTGGCCGACGGTCGAGGCGCTCGCCACCGCGCCGCAGGAGGACGTGCTCGCCGCCTGGGCGGGGCTCGGCTATTATGCCCGCGCGCGCAACCTTATCGCCTGCGCGCGGGCCGTCACCGTGGATCATGGCGGGCGCTTTCCCGGCACGGAGGCGGGTCTTCGTGTCTTGCCCGGCATTGGCGATTACACCGCAGCGGCGGTGGCAGCGATCGCGTTTGACGAACCGGCAGCGGTCGTTGATGCCAATGTCGAGCGGGTGGTCGCGCGGCTGTTTGCGATCACCACATCACTGCCCGCAGCCCGGCCCGAAATCCGCAAGTACACCGCCGAGATCACCCCGCGCGAGCGTCCCGGCGATTTCGCACAGGCGATGATGGACCTTGGCGCGACCATCTGCACGGTGCGCAATCCCTCGTGCCTGCTCTGCCCGCTCGCGCCGCACTGTGCAGCGCACGCGCAGGGCATCGCCGAATCGCTGCCGGTCAAGCCGCCCAAAAAGGCCAAGCCGCAGCGCACCGGCACAGCCTTCTGGATCGAGCAGGACGGCCAGGTGCTGCTCGTGCAGCGGCCCGGCAAGGGGATGCTCGGCGGGATGCGCGCACTGCCCGACGATGGCTGGGCCGCGGGCCGCAACGGAACCGCCCAGCCGCCCGTTCCGGGCCAGTGGCAGGTCATCGATGGTGCGGTCGCGCATGTCTTCACGCATTTTTCGCTGGAGCTTGCATTGGCGCTTTATCGCGGCCCTCAAATCGATAAGGTTGCCATTGAAAACCTGAATGGCATCTGGTGGCCGGTGGAACATATTGCGGCGGCAGGGCTTCCGACGCTGTTCGCCAAGGCCGCCGCGCTCGCCATTCAGTATCGATAAAGCCGGACTGGCCAAAGGCGCAGATCCGATCAACGGGAGAAACACATGTCGAAGCTTTTGAGCCAGATGCCGCAGATGAGCCGCCGCCACATCCTGGGATCGGCGGGCCTGCTGGGCCTGTTCGCGGCGATGCCCGGCTATGCCCGCGCGATGGCGAGCGGGGATTTCGGCCTGATCCGCAAGCAGGTGGAGGATTATGTCGCGACCAAGAAAGTGGCTGGCATGCTGGTCTCGCTCGGCTTTGGCGCCCAGCCGGCGGCGCTGATCGGCGCGGGCAATCTGGCGCTCGACGTGCCCACCCCGGTCGATGCGAATTCGCTGTGGCGCGTCTATTCGATGACCAAGCCGATCACCGGCATGGCCGCGATGATGCTGATCGAACAGGGCAAGCTTAAGCTCGACCAGCCGATCGCCGATTTCATCCCCGAATTCGCGAACATGAAGGTGCTGACCGATCCGGCCAAGAGCCTCGACGCGGTCCCGGCGAAGACGCTGATCACGCCGCGCCACCTGATGACGCACACGGCGGGCCTGGGCTATAACATCATCACCAAGGGGCCCTTGCTCGAGGAATATAACAAGCTTGGCATCAATCCCGCAGCGGTGAGCAAGACGCCGATCCCCGGCTTCCCGATGCCCGCGCCGACCCCATCTATCGACGAATTCGCGCGCCGTGTCGCCTCGCTGCCGCTGATCGCGGAACCCGGCACGGTGTGGAGCTATTCGATCGGACTCGACCTGCTCGGCTATGTCATCCAGGTCGCATCGGGCATGGAATTCGGCGCGTTCCTCAAGAAGAACATGTTCGATCCGCTGGGCATGACTAGCAGCTATTTCACCGTGCCGCAGAGCGAAGTCGCGCGGCTCAGCACCAATTACGCGCCCTTTGCTGGCGCGTTGATCCCGATCGATCCAGCGCAGGACAGCATCTTCACCGTGCCGCCCGCCTTTCCGTTCGGCGGGGCAGGGCTGGTCAGCAGCGCGGCGGATTATGACCGGTTCCTCGCCATGCTGGTCGGCAAGGGGCAGGTGAACGGCACCCGCATCATGTCCGAAGCGACCGCGCTGATGGGCATGTCCAACCTGTTGCCGCCCGGCGTGGAAACCAAGGGCACCATGGCCGACGGATCGGGCTTCGGCGCGGGTGGCCGCGTGGGGATCGGTACCGATACGAGCCCGATCGGCACCTATGGCTGGGGCGGCGCGGCCGGAACCGTGGCCTTTGTCGACCATGTCCGCGGCATTCGCGCATCGGGCTATACCCAGTACATGCCGTCCGACACCTATCCCTTCCAGCGCGAGTTCCCCAAGATGGTGTACGAGCAGCTCAAGGCCATGGGCTGAGCGCGGGCCGGGGGCATCGTCATGAGTCTGTCGCTGATCGCCCCGGCATTGACCGGAAACCGCATCGACCGCGCCGATCAGGTGCGGGTCGATCCGGACCGGCTTGCCGGATACATGAACTGGAAGGCGAAGGTCCTCAGCCTCAATGGGCTCGAGCCAGAGGTGGATTTCGAAGGCCGGCTGGTCTGGCGCAGCCTGGCCGATGCCGCGCCCGACAGCGAGCTCATCTTCCTGGGCCTGATCGATGAGAAGGCGCATTTTGCCGAGCTGAAACGCGGCGAGCGTGGTTCGGGCCTCCACTATAATCCGCGCGTCTGGCAGATGCTCTCTGCGCTGCCCGCCGACGAACTGGCGCTCTATGGCGGTGCACGCACTCTGGTGGACTGGCATGCGCGGCACCGCTTCTGTTCGCTGTGCGGCGCGGCCAGCGCGATGAGCAAGGGCGGCTGGTCGCGCACCTGCACCGGCTGCGGCGCGGAGCATTTTCCGCGCGTCGACCCGGTGACGATCATGCTCGCCGAATATCAGGGCAAGGTGCTGCTCGGCCGCCAGCCGCGCTTCCCGCCGCGCCGCTTTTCCGCACTGGCCGGGTTCGTCGAACCGGGCGAGGGCATCGAGGAGGCGGTCGCTCGCGAGCTCTGGGAAGAGGCGGGCGTGCGCGTGAGGAACGTGCGCTATGTCGCCAGCCAGCCCTGGCCGTTCCCGTCATCTCTGATGATCGCCTGCACCAGCGAAGCGCTGAGCGACGAACTGACGCTCGACACAACCGAGATCGAGGAAGCGGGCTGGTTCAGCGCCGCTGAGGTCCGCGCCGCGATGGCAGGCGACGAAAGCGCCCCCTTCATCGCACCACCGCCCTTCGCGATCGCGCATGATCTGCTGAAACACTGGCTGTCGCAGCAATAGGGGCGGGGTTAGTGCTGGGGTCAGGGGCTCATCCGGTCGCGGCGCATCACGCCAGATATTGACGCGCCCTGCATCCGGTGGCATGTGCGCCCGACCACGCCACACGGCGCCAGGCGCGCGGGTATAGCTTAGTGGTAAAGCTCCAGCCTTCCAAGCTGGCTAGGCGGGTTCGATTCCCGCTACCCGCTCCAAGGCCGCAAGTTTTGGAATGCTTGCGTTACGACCCGGTCTGCAGCGTTTTTGACCCTATCTCTACGCACCTTCCATCGGCCTAGGTCGAAAGCACCATCATCGCTGCTATGCTCCGCATGGAAGCAGCAAGGGTGAAATGACCATACGGCTCCCCGCTGGATAGCAGCCCGAAGGGGTGATGTATTGGGCCGACGGCCTGTAACGCTATCACGTGCCTGGGAACGATCTGCCGAGCCCTGCTTATTGCTGCAAGTGCCGCCCGATTTTGGCGCAGCAATAAAAAAGGATGGAGACAGATATGGAAGCGACCCGCAGCGCCTTGAAATCACTGGTCGAAACGACTTTTGATTCGGTTGAAGGTTATCGCAAGGCGGCTGAGACCGCGAAGTCGCCGCAGCTCAAGGCTGTCCTGACCCAGCAGGCGCAGAAGCGCCAGTCGACGCTGGACGCGCTCAATCAGGAACTGGTGCGGGTCGGTGGCCATGCCGTGACCAGCGGTACGACCGCTGGTGGCCTGCATCGCCTGTGGGCGGACATCACGTCGCTGTTCGAAAAAGGCGACGAAGCTGCCGCCGAGCGTGCCGAAGAGGGCGAGGATTATCTCGTCAAGAAGTTCGAAGCAGCCCTGAAGGACCAGGATATCGACCCAGCCGCGCGAGCCGCGATCGAGAAGGCGTGTCTCGAAGTGAAGGAGGGCGAGCGCCTGACCGATCAACTGGCCCGCCAGTACGACTGACCCGAACCCTCGTTCTACCATCGCAGCCCCGGCGGGACTAATTTCGGGACCACCGGGCCTGCCATGTTCTCCCTTCACTGGAGTGCTCGAAATGCCAGCCCCCGATACGAAAGACCTTCCTTCGCCCGCCATCAGCAATGGCCTTGCTGACCACCAGCCCGGAGAGGGCTCCTCGCCGATTTCCGAAGCCGAAGGCAATGCTGGCGAACTCCATCAGGACGTTCCGGAGGATGCAGACCACGACGCCGCCCAGGCCCATCTGACCGACAATTTCGGTCACCGGATTTCCGACAACCAGAATTCCCTGAAGGCGGGCGAGCGCGGGCCGACGCTGCTGGAAGACTTCGTTCTCCGCGAAAAGATCTTCCATTTCGATCACGAGCGGATTCCCGAGCGCATCGTGCATGCGCGCGGTTCGGGCGCGCACGGGACTTTCGAGGTCACGAAGGCGATACCTGAATGGACCAAGGCGGCGCTGTTCCAGAAACAGGGCAACAGCTGCCCTGTTTTCGTTCGCTTTTCGACCGTAGCGGGCGGCTCGGGCAGCGTCGACACGCCGCGCGACGTACGCGGATTTGCCGTCAAGCTGTACACCGAAGAAGGCAATTGGGACCTGGTCGGCAACAATATCCCCGTCTTCTTCATCCAGGATGCGATGAAATTCCCCGATCTGGTCCACAGCGTGAAGATGGAAGCCGACCGGGGCTATCCGCAGGCCGCCAGCGCCCATGATACGTTCTGGGATTTCATCAGCCTGATGCCCGAATCCATGCACATGATCATGTGGGCGATGTCGGACCGGGGCATTCCGCGATCGTTGCGCATGATCGAGGGCTTCGGCGTCCACACCTTCCGCTTCGTCAATGCCAAGGGCGAAGGAAAATTCGTGAAGTTTCACTGGAAGCCCGTGCTCGGGCTCGAGAGCACCACCTGGGACGAGGCGGTCAAGATCGCGGGTGCCGATCCCGACTTCCACCGCCGCGACCTGTGGGAAGCGATCGACTCGGGCAATTTCCCGCAATGGGATCTCGGCGTCCAGGTGTTCGACGAAGCCTGGGCCTCGCAACAGCCCTATGACGTGCTCGATGCCACGAAGCTGATCCCCGAGGAGGAGATTCCGGTGGAGGTCATCGGTCGGATGACACTGAACCGCAATGTCGACAATTTCTTCGCGGAAACCGAGCAGGCGGCATTCCTGCCGACCAACATTCTGCCGGGAATCGACTTTTCCAACGATCCGCTGCTTCAGGGGCGGCTGTTCAGCTATCTCGACACGCAGAAGTCGCGGCTGGGTACGACCAATTTCCACCAAATCCCGATCAATGCGCCCAAATGCCCGTTTCATAATTTTCAGCGCGATGGCCTGATGCAGACCCTCGTCCCGACCGGACGCGCGAACTACGAGCCGAACACCCTCGCCGAGGCGGGCGAGGACGGCGGTCCGCGTGCATGCCCCGAAACCGGGTTCACCTCATTCCGGGAGAATGCCGAGCGCAACGATCCCACCGAGAAGCTGCGGGTGCGGGCGGAAGCCTTTGCCGATCACTACAGCCAGGCGAGGCTGTTCTATCGTTCGCAGACCGAAAACGAACAGGCGCATATTGCATCCGCGCTCGTGTTCGAGCTGTCAAAAGTGGAGATCGAGCATGTCCCGCCGCGGGTGATCGCGCGGTTGAGAAACATCGATGAGGACCTCGCCAAGCGGGTTGCCGACGGGTTGGGCATCGATCTTCCCGGACGGGCGGCTGCTGCCAAGGCTCCAGTGGATCTTGGCACTTCCGATGCCTTGTCGATTCAAAAGCAGGCCAAGCAGACCTTCAAGGGCCGCAAGATTGGTATCCTGTTCGACGAGGGATCGGATCGCCAGTCGATCACGCAGCTGGTGTCCGACATCCAAACCGCTGGCGGCACGGCGTTTCTGGTGGCGCCGAAAATCGGTCCGCTAAAGCTGAAGGGTGGGGAACTCAAAGCCAATGGCCAACTCGCCGGTTCGCCTTCGGTGCTCTTTGACGCAGTGGTTGCCATGCTGTTGCCGGAGCGCGCCGAGAAGCTGGCGAGGGACGTAGGTGCTGTCGCCTGGTTCTCAGATGCGTGGTTTCACTGCAAGACCATCGGGGCATGCGCGGGCACCCGCAAGTACCTGCTTCCCAAGGCCAATATCGAGCCCGATGACGGGGTCGTGGATCCCGAAGCCTTTATGGCGATCGGGCCAGTCCGACACTGGGAGCGTGAGCCGAACGTTCGCGACCTCGCCTGACACACGTTGATGCGGGCGGCAAACTGACGGCCATAACGGGACGGCCATAGCCTGGCAGCAGGTCGCCGCAAGATATATTTGGCGCATGAGTCCAGCAATGGTCTCATGCGCCAGGCTCCGCCGGTTGCGCGCTGGCGCGCAGCCTAGGGGCAAGCGGATCTCCTAGGGAACTGCGCTTGCCCCGTATGTTCTTTCGCTAGCTGCGCGAGAGCGCTCCTCCACTCATCGCGGTAGCAAAAGGCATCAGCTTTACCTTCGGAACCGTTTGATGGACTATTTCTGAATATCTGCAGATACGTGGATACTCAATTGCACGATAACTGTGGACTTGCAGTCACCCAATAGGTTTTTCCTATGCAGGTCATAGAATGATTTCTAATTTCGTTCTGCCAGTTATCGTGGAATATAGCCCTGTTCCTGCGTGCCGGGAGGGATTTCGTGCGGCTTGATATGGCAGCACAGGATTTCGGTGCGCGCATTGGAGCAGATCCATGGTGATGCCCCGGTTTTGCCGGGTCGCAGCTGGAGCAATCCGGGGCATTATCCATCCCTCAGATGCACCTGTCTAAGCCGCATGATTTGGGTCTTCACTGCGGCTCACGCTGCCAGGTCGGGGCGAGCGAGGCCGGACACCAGACGTGCCAGGAAAAAGCAAAGGCTGACATGCACATCGAACCAGGCCTGTTCCCCGCCCTTGCCCGCAAACGCCAGATTGCCATCCTGGCCGCCGATTGCTGAGCGGACGCGACATCATGCAGCATCGGATTCTGCTCGTTGCGGGCTTCTTTCCGCCTTATTCGCCGCTGGGTGCGGTGCGTGCCCCCATGCTGGCGCGCTGGTGGTCGCAGCAAGGCCATGACGTTAGGGTGATTGCGCTCGAGAATCCGGCGGTTGCGGGACAGCTCGAGCACTGTCTGGCGCCCGAGGCCGTCCGCTACATTCCGTTCAGTCCCCCCGCGCCGGTGCTCCGCCAGGCTGCAGACAGCGCCAAGGTGCTGCTCGCGAAACCAGACAGCCGCATCAAGCCCCATATAGAGAGCTGCAAGACGCTGTATCGCCAGGTGGTCCACTTCCCCGACCGGTACCGCAAATGGATCAAGCCTGCCGTCGAGCATGCGGTGGCGATGGCAGGGCAATGGCAGCCGGACCTGATCTATTCCACTGCTCCGCCCCATTCCGGCCATGTCGTTGCCTGCCAGATTGCCCGGCGCTTGCGGTGCCCATGGGTGGCCGAGCTTCGCGACCTCTGGGCGGACAACCCCTATAATGACGGCCATCCCCTGTTCGAGCCGATCGCGCGTCGCTATGCCTGGACCACGCTGGCGAAAGCGGCGGGGCATGTGGCGCTCACCCGCGGCTCGGCCAAGCGTGTAGGCCGCGCGCTCGGTCGACCGGTGACGCTGAGCTATAACGGCTTCGGTGCAGACGATTTCGCCTCGCTCGACAATGTATCTGCGCATGATCCGCACCGGCTGACGCTGGTCCATGCCGGGATCATCTATGCCGGGCAGCGCGAACCGACCATGTTGCTGGCCGCACTTGCAAAGCTCGACGCTTCTGCACGGGCGCAAATTCGGGTGATCTTCTTTCACGATGAGGAATCGGCCGTGCTGTCGGGCGCTGCGAATCACGGCGTTTCGGACTGTATCGAAATGCGCGACCCCGTTCCGCGCCCCGAAATCCTGAAGCTGGAGCGCGAGGCCGATGCGCTGCTGCTGTGTCGCTGGAACGATCCCGCCGAGGATGCGATCATCCCGGGAAAGCTGTTCGAATATATCGGTGCCCGCCGGCCGATCCTGTCGATCGGTTCGCTCACCGGCGAGGCCGCGGACATCGTGCGTGCAGGTCCGTTTGGCGTGGTGATGACCGATCCGGACGACATCGCGCGCCAACTTCTCGCCTGGCTGGCGCAGAAGGACGCCCATGGCGGCCGACTTCCGGACCTGCCGGAGGAGCCGACCCGCGCCTATCTTCGCGAAACCCAGTTCCAGCAGGTCGATGCGGCGATGGCCGACGTCCTGCGTTAGCCTGGATTTAAGTCACCCGCCTTATGGACAAGACCATGCTTGCTTCGGTGAAGACCGCTGCCAGTCACGCTCTGGATTGCCGGCCCTGGGTAGCCGGGCATGGCGCCTATCTGCTGCATCAGGTGAGCGGCAGGGGTCCGATCGACGAGACCGGGGCACTGGACGATGCGGCGATGCGCGCTGCCGCCGGCTGGCTCGCCGCCGCGCAGGACAGCCAGGGCGATGGCGGCTTTTCCGGGCGGTACAAGCTGGCGAGCGGATGGTCGTCCAGCTATCCCGAAACCACGGGCTATATCATCCCCACGCTGCTGAAGTTGGCAGACCATTGGGGCGAGCCGCAATGGCGCGATCGTGCCGCGCGCGCCATCGAATTTCTGCTCGGTCTGCAACTGGCCGATGGAGCCTTTCCTGGAGGCGAGGTGCTCGAGAACCGCACCAGGCCATCGCCCTTCAACAGCGCGCAGATCCTGCATGGGCTGACCCATTGGGCGCGCAGCACAGGCGACGGCCGGGCTGCCGCCGCCGCTGCCCGCTGCGCGGCGTGGCTGATGTCGGTGCAGGATGCGGATGGTGCCTATCGCCGCCATTTCTATCTCGATGTCGCTGCAACCTATGCCGCGCATCTGAGCTGCTGGCTCGCCGAATATGGCGATGCCTTTGGCGACAGCGCGGCGCTGGCCAGTGCGGAGCGGCACCTGGACTGGGTGCTCGCACGCCAGGACAAGGCGACAGGCTGGTTCGATCTGGCGGGCTTTACCGAGGACCAGCATCGCGACCGCAACGCCTATACCCACACCATCGCCTATACGGTGGCTGGCGTGCTGACGACAAGCCTGATCCTGAAGCGCGAGGACGGTATCGCCGCGGCGCGACAGGCCGCCGAAGGGATCATGCGCCGGCTGGAACTGTCGCGGCGGCTGCCTGGCGTGCTCGACTGGCGCTGGCGCGAGGTCGAACATCCGCAATGCCTGACCGGCAACGCCCAGATGGCATTGATCTGGTTTGCGCTGACGCGGCATGGCGGCGACTGGCGCTTTGCCAATGCCGGGTTCAAGGCGCTCGATCTGGTCAAGCATGCGCAGCTTCGCGTCAATGCGAACCCTGGCCTTGCCGGCGGAATCGGCGGATCGGACCCGGTCTGGGGCAGCTATATTCCCAAGGCACTGCCCAATTGGGCCGCGAAATACTTCATCGACGGGCTGCTGGAGAAGCGCGGCCTTTTGCAGGAGGCCGCTTCGAACCCGTGAGGATCGCGCTGCTGACCCACCGGCACTCGCGCAAGGGCGCGGTGGTCGCCTCGGCGCTGGCGGCGCGCGGAATCCGGCCAGCCCTGATCGTCTGCGAGCAGCCCCAGGTTGCGCCAGCCACGGCGCGGCTCCGCGCGCTTATCCTCGAGCGCGGACCCCGGGCCCTCACCGACAAGCTGCTCTCCAGGCTGGGTGCCAGCTCCCGGGCGGAGCCGCCACAGGCGAGCGCATCGGCCCCCTTGCTCGATGCGGCGGGCTGGGCGGAGCAGCACGCGACCGCACTTCTCGACCTGCCCGACCTCATTTCCGCCGCCTCGCTCGACCGGTTGCGCGGTGAAGCGATCGACCTGATGATCCATGCCGGCGCTGGCATCTTGCGCGCGCCGCTGCTCGCCATCCCGCGCCTGGGCGTGCTCAATGCGCATATGGGGGTGCTGCCGCGCTATCGCGGAATGAATGTCGCCGAATGGGCGGCTTGGGAAAACGGGCCGCTGGGGGCCACGCTGCACTGGATCGATCCGGGTATCGATACCGGGCGGATCATCCGCATCGTCCCGGTGGCGCGCCAGGGCATCAGCAATATTGCTGCCCTGCGCAAGGCGGTGGACGAGGCGCAGACAGCCGCACTCGCCGACCTGGTCGCGGAGATGGTGGCGAGCGATCAGTCGCCCTCAGCCGAACCGCAGCGGCGCGAGGACGGCCGCCAGTATTTCACCATGCACCCGCAGATCGCCCGACTGCTCGAGCAGCGGCTGGCTCAATCGGCATAGACCGCGCACCAGCGGTCGAACATCGCGATGCCCCAGAGCTGTTCCAGCGCGCGCCGGTCGTTCCGGCAGGCGCGGGCGACGATCGGCTGCAGGCCCTCCAGCGATATCCAGTTGTGGAACTCGCGGCTGACCGGAACATAGCCGCGCGCATCGCGCAGCCGCTCGGCAAACCAGGGGAAGATCGGCAGCGGGAAGCCCCGCTTGGGCGCGTTCAGCACCGCATCGGGCAGGCGGGTGGCGACAAAATCGCGCAGCACCGCCTTGGTGCGAAACTGCCCGGGCGAACCGATCCGGGCCTCGATCGGGGTCGACTGGCACCATTCGACCAGCGGCAGGTGGAGAAAGGGCACGCGCGTTTCCAGCGAGGCTGCCATCGCCATCTTGTCGGCCTTCATCAGCAGGTCCTCGACCAGCCAGGTGCCGAAATCGGCCTGCTGGCTCTGCGCCAGCGGGTTCACGCAATCGGGCAGGCTGTACCAGCCCTGCACCAGATCGAAGCTGGGCACCATCGCTGGCCCGCGCCAGAATGCGGCCTTTTCCGCATCGCTGATCGTCCAGCCGATATGCGCGGCCATGCCCCGGCGATAGGCCCCGGGCCCGCCTTCGGCCATGGCGCGGAAGATCGATGCCCGATCGGACGAAACCAGCCGCGCGGCCAGCCCCAGCAGCGGACGGGGCACATGACCATAGCGGCGCTCGACCTTGGCCAGGGTCGCAAGATCGGCTTGCCGGGTATAGCCCAGCAGCAGTTCGTCCGACCCTTCGCCCGACATTGCGACCTTTACATGGTCGCTGGCCTTGCGCGACAGCAGATACAGCGCGGCGCCGGTCGCATCGCCATAAGGCTCGTCAAAGGCGCGTACCACATCGTCCAGCGCGTCGAAATAATCGGCCTGCGCCATGCGGATCTCGTGGTGCCGGGTGCCGAAGCGCTCGGCCACGGCGCGGGCCAGCGGCAGTTCGTCATCGGCGCCAGCGCCATCGCCGCTGATCGAGAAGCTGTGCAGATCGCGATGGCCAAGCTCGCTGGCCGCAGCCACGATCGCCCCGGAATCGAGCCCGCCCGAAAGAAACGCGCCCACCGGCACGTCGGCGGCCACGATATGGCTGTCGACCGCAGCGAGGAACTGGTCGGCAAACTCGCGGGCATAATCGCGCCCCGGGTCAAAAGCTCCGGGGGTGAGATCGGCACGCCAATAGGTCTCTATGGTCTGACGGCCATCGGCAAGCTTGCGCCGAAGCAGCTGGCCGGGGCCGAGCTTGCCGATACCGGCCCAGATCGTCCGGTCGGGCGCCATGAAGCGCAGCGAGAGATAATCCCACAGCGCCTGCGGATCGATCGCGGGGCGGCCGGGCAGGGCGGCCAGAATCGCCTTGATCTCGCTGGCGAAAAGGAACTCGCCCTGATGCTCCGCGATATAGAGCGGCTTGATGCCGATCTGATCGCGCGCGAGGATGAGCTCGTCGCTGCGCGCATCGTGGATGGCCACCGCGAACATGCCGTTGAGGCGCGCAAAAGCCGCCGCCCCTACGGCATGATAGAGGTTCAGGATCACCTCGGTGTCCGAACGCGTGTGGAAGGCATAGCCTTTCGCTTCGAGCTCGGCGCGCAATGCCTGGAAATTGTAGATCTCGCCGTTGAACACGATGGTGACGCCATCGGGGGTCTGCATCGGCTGGTGGCCGGTGCTCAGATCGATGATCGCCAGTCGCCGCATCGCCAGGGCCAGCCCGGGCGCGAGATGAACCCCCGCATCGTCGGGACCGCGATGCAGGATGGCGGCGTTCATGGCCCCGACCCGGCGGGCGAGCCTGTCAGGAGGGTCAGCGCAAATCAGTCCAACGATGCCGCACATGGCTTCGCGAATAGCGAACAATGGTTAGCAAAGCGCTATCCATTTGTCTGGGCGCGCGGGCTAGAGCAGTTTCCGCAGGCTGAAGCTGAACACGCGGCCCAGCGGATCGAGATAGGCCGACTGGTAGCTGAGGGGCACTGTGCCGGCAGCATCGCGCACTTGCGGACGGGTGTTGAACAAGTTGGTTATCCCGATCGATGCGCGCATGCCCTTGAGCCAGCGCGGTGCGGTTTCGCCTCCGAAGCGCTCGGCAAGGTTGGCGAACAGGGCGAGATTGACCACCGCCAGATCGTTGAAGCGCAGATCGCCTGCGACCGTGCCTGTCTCGGCAATGCGGGTGCCGCTTCGCCAGCTTGCGCTAAGCCGTGCGCCGAGCCCGCGCTTGAAGACACCGGCCTGAAGATCGATCTCATGACGGCGGCGGCCCCCCAGAAAATCGACCGCGCCATCCTCGAGCAGGTTGAGGACCGGCACGCCCGGGCGCAGCACGATTTCGTCCTCGAGATACCAGTTGTGGTAGAGGCTCACGAAGAAGCGGCTGGTGAGATTGGACGCGCCCTGAAAAGTGGCGCTTCCCGGCTGCGCGCGCACCATTTCCGCATTGGGGAACAAGCGCCGCGCCTCCGCCTCGCTGGTGACGACGCGGACCTGGGCATTACGCATGAATTCGGGCACCTCGCCGAGCGGACGGGTGAAGTTCACTCCCCAGCGCAGCTGCTGCTGGTGCGCGGCGGCAAAGTTGATGGGCCGTGAGTCGATCCGCAGCAATTGTCCGGTCGCGCTGCGTGCAAAGCGTTCGGGAAACGCGGCCTCGACCTGCGGGGTGACGATGGGAAAGGCGGCGATCGGATCGTCGATCCGGGTGCGGACATAATCGATGCTGAAGGTCAGGTCGGTGCTGGCGAGCGGACGCAGATTGAGGCCGAGCCGGACAAGCTGCCGGTCATCGTTGCGCAGGGCCGCATTTCCGCCGGATATCCGGGTGAGATCGACAACCTCGCGCCGGGCGAAATCGAAGGTGCGCACATTCGGCGTCACCAGAACCGGGCCGCCCAGCTGTTCGAGGCTGGGTGCGCCCTCTTCGCGTGTCACCGATGCCACCAGGTCGATCCCCTTGGCGGGTGACCAGTTCAGACCGAAGCCATAGGTCCATAGCGATCCGGCGTCGGACAGGCGCTCGAACGCGGCATTGCCGTTCAGGGCGAGATGGCCGAGTGGCGAGGCCTTACCACCGGCATCGCCCAGCAAGGGCAGGCCAAGATTGATCTGCGCAGCGCCGCGATCGCGCGCAAGGTCGGATCGGACGTCGTTTCCGGCAAATTCAGCCCGGCTTGAAAAGTCCCTGAACTCGGCCCCCAGACGCAGACTGGCGGTGAACGGCCCGGCCGGCAGCGTTGCAAGCGGGCCGGAGGCAAGCAGATCGACATTGGTCAGCGTGTCGGTGGATCGTGCGGCATCGCGGCGATTGCCGATGCCGGCCCGGTCGGTCTGGATCTCGGTCTTGCTGCGGTCGAAATTGCCTAGCGCCGACCATTGCCAGCGGCCGCTCCTGCCGCTGAACGTGGTGCCGACATGCACAAGCGAGCGGTCGCTGTCGCGCTGCAGCAGCCGCGCACCGTCCGTTCCGAGCAGACTGTCGTTGCGGCTGACATCGATCCGGCCATTGAGAGTCGCCGCCACATCGGACAGCACATGCCCGCTGACGACGCCGTTCACGCCGAAGCTCTCGGTCTCGGACAGCAGGGTGCGCGCTGTCCCCAGGTCCGGCGCGGCGGCAAACTGGCGGATATCGCGCTGGCTTTCGAGCAGCTGGTCAGCGCGGCTGTAGCTTGCGCCCAGAGCGATCCGCGTGTCGCCTGCAAGCTTCAGGTAATCGGCATTCGCGATCCAGCTGTCCCGTCCGCCTTCGCCCGGGACCAGCGCGCTGGCCTGGCCGACGCGCGACCGGAAGTTCGGGAAGGTAACGATGTTGACGACCTTCTGATCGGCCCGAAAGCCATATTGCAGCGCCACTTCCTCCGGAAAGATTTCCATGCGCTCGATGGCTTCGGCTGGGATACGCGCGATTTCCGCAAAGTCGGCAACCCTGCGCCCGTTCAGCAAGGTCACCGGCGCGCTGTTGCCGCGCCCCCGGTTGCTCGCGGTCTGCGATCCGATCGTGTCGAGCACGGCAGCGATGTTCTCCGCGCCGAGCGCCCGGATATCGAGCTGGTTGAAGGTCCGCTCGGGCGGGATATCGCTGTCAATGGCTCCGCGAGGGCGCTGCGAGGAGACGACAATCGGCTGCTTGTCGACCGGTTCTTTCGGAGAAGTCTGATCCGGCCTGCTGTCCTTGTCGGGCGCAGGCGGGACCAGGTCCTTCAACTGTTCCTGCAAGCGACGGGCAACCTCGGGAGGGACCGGTTTGCCATCGGCGCCCAGAATCCTGATCTGAGGCGCCGATGGCTCTGCGCCGTCCGGCCTCTTTTCTGCCTCCGCTTTCAATTGCTCCTCGATCTGGCGCAGCAACTCGGGTGGAAGCGACTTGCCGTCGCCACCCATGATGACAGGTTTGGATGGAGCCCCATCGCTGGGCGGTGCGCTCAGTGCGTCGCTCGCGCGGATCGGTTGCGCAGCGAGCGCGCCTGCCAGGGTGCAGACCCATAGGCCGAGAAGGGGTGTTGCAGGTGCTTTCATGTTGGTTCTCCGGCTTGCCAAAGCAGGAGCGAGGAAAAGCACTTCCGGGTAGCGCGATGATGGCCCGCGCGTAACCGGACCTGATACGCGAATGCTACAAAGCCGTGCTAGGAGCGCGGACATGGAGCCAATGACCGATTCCATGAGCAGCATCCTGGTCGTCGACGACGACGCCAGCATTCGCGACGCGATTGCCGATTTTCTCGGTGCGCATGGCTATGCGGTGCGTGCCGCTGCGAATGCCGCTGCCTGCGACCGGGCGCTGGGCGAGGCAGCGGCCGATCTCATAATCCTGGATGTGATGATGCCGGGCGAGGACGGGCTTTCGCTGTGCCGTCGTTTGGCAGGCGGGGACATCCCGATCCTGATGCTGAGCGCGCTGGACGCGGTGACCGATCGGATCGTCGGGCTGGAAGTCGGCGCGTGGGATTACATGACCAAGCCCTTCGAGCCGCGCGAACTGCTGGCGCGGGTGCGGGCATTGTTGCGCCGGCCGTCTGCCGATCGGTCGGACCAGGCCCAAACGGCCCAGGGGCTGACCTTTGCCGGCTGGTGGCTCGATATAGAGGAGCGGCGTTTGCGCGACCCGGCAGGTCGGGCCCTGGTGCTGACCGAAGGCGAGCACGCCCTGCTCGCGGCCTTCGTGCGTCGCCCGGGGCGCATCCTCAGCCGCGATACGCTGCTCGATCTGACCCGGGGGATCGATTCGGCGCCTTATGACCGCGCGATCGATATTGCGGTCAGCCGCTTGCGGCGCAAGCTGGCCGAGGCCGATCAGACCGCGCTGATCGAAACCGTGCGCGGCGTCGGGTACCGTTTCGTCCCGGCGGTACGCCCGGCATGAAGCGGGCACCCAGCGCGCTGGTGGCCATCGGTGGCTTCGGGGTCGCGGTAGCCGCGCTGAGCGTCGCCACCACGGCCGCGATCGTGCTGGCGGCTCCGCCACCACCTTCGATCCGCATGACGGCGATCGATGCGATCTCGGCCCTGCGCCAGCCGGTCGACGGCTTCGAACGCAGGGTGGATCGCGATCCCCCGTCAGGCACCCGCATCTCCATGGTCGAACTGCTGATCGCGTCGCGCTTGGGCAAGCCCGCCCGCGATGTGCGCGTGACGCGTCTCGAAAGCGCAGAGCCGGTATCGATACGGTTTCAGATGGTGCCTCGACCCTCCCAGGCACCGAACGCGACAACCCGTCTGCCGTCCCCGTTCCTGCTGCGTCAAAGCCGGATGGGAACGATCGAGATCGTGGAGCCTGCTGCGATCGATGGCGCATTGAGCGCTGCTCTGCTCGCGATGCCGCTGCCGGCCTATACCGCCAGCGTGCGCCAGGCCGACGGACGCTGGCTCGTGATCGAGCCGGTTCAGCCTTTTCTGGGCGGTTGGCAGCGCAGCATTCTGATCGCGCTGGCGGTCAGCCTGTTGCTGCTTGCGCCGCTGGCCTGGATCTTCGCGCGGCGGCTGACCCGGCCGTTTCGTGCGCTGGCGGGCGCGCTCGAGGATGATGCGGCGCAGATCCCCAGAGAAGGGCCTCGCGAACTGCGCGAAGCGGCGACGGCCATCGCCGCGATGCAGAGCCGCCTTGCCATGGAAGCTGCGGAGCGCGCCAGGATGCTGACCGCGATAGCGCATGACCTGCGCACGCCGCTTACCGGTCTGCGCCTTCGCATCGAGTCCGCGCCAGAGCCGCAGCGCGCGCGCATGGTGGCGGATGTCGAGCGCATGCAGGCCATGATCGACGAAGTCCTCGCCTTTGCCCGCGATGCCGCTGCGCCCGCAGAGATCGTGGATGTCCGCGCGCTGCTCGCGGGCATCGTGGAGGAAATGTCGCAACCCGACGCCCCGGTACGGCTGCTGGCGGGCGACAATCCGACGGTCCGGGTGCCTGAACCCGCCTTCCGGCGCGCGATCGAGAACCTGATCCGCAATGCCATCGATTATGCAGGCGGCGGCACCATCGCATTGGAACAGGACGAGCGCCAGGTGCGGATATCGGTCAGCGACCATGGTCCGGGCATCCCGGCAAGCGATCGGGAGCGGCTCATGCGCCCGTTCGAGCGCGGCGATGCATCGCGCAACCGGGGAACAGGCGGGGCAGGCCTGGGCCTCAGCATCGTGCGCGACTTCGTGGCGCAGAATCGCGGCGATTTCAGCCTGTCCGATGCGCCGGGCGGCGGTGCGATCGCGACCCTGAGCCTGCCGCGCGCCTGAAAGGGTTTGGGCCCATCGAAAGCCGATGATGTGCCCCATATTGGGAATTGCCTTTGCAAGCAGCCGAGCTAACCTCGAGCAAGTTTTTTGGGGGAGTCGCGGGATGACGAAGCTTCGATCCGCAGCAGCAATGCTGGGCATGCTATTCCTGGCGGGGGCACCAGCGATGGCGCAGACGGCCGAAGAGCTGGTGGCGAAGAATCTCGCGGCACGGGGCGGTGCCGCCGCTCTCGATGCCATCGAGTCAGTGAAGTTCGACGGCACCGTCATCTTTCCCGGCGACTTCCAGCTGACCTATGCGGAGGTCCGTACCAGAGGCGGGGACGTCCGCGTCGATATGGCCCTGCAGGGGCTGACCCTGGTGCAGGGCTGGGACGGGCGGACCGGCTGGCGGATCAACCCGTTCGAAGGGCGCAAGGACGCCGAGCGGATGAGCGATGACGAGGCCCGATCGCTTGCCGATACTGGATCGATCCGCGGGCCCCTGCAAAGGGCGGCCTCGCTGGGATCGACCGTCACCTATCTGGGCCGCGAGGATTTCGACGGCACCAACGCCTACAAGCTCAAGGTGACCGAAAAGGATGGCGACGAGTTCGTCTATCTGCTCGATCCCGACACCATGCTCGAAGTGAAGATGATCGAAACGCGCAGGATCCGTGGCGCGCAACAGGTCTTCGAATATGAATTCGGCGACTATGAAAAGGTGGCTGGGGTCTATTTCCCGATGTCGGTCGAAAGCTGGGCGGCGGGGCAGGGCAACAACCGCCAGCGCACGATCATTGCCTCGGGCACGGCCAACGTGCCTGCGCCTGCCAGCCTTTTCGCTCTGCCCGCCAGCCCGGCCGCCGCGCCGAAGGGGAACTGATCCGATGCGCCGCACCCTCCTTTTTGCCGGCACCATGCTGGCACTTGCTGCTCCTGCCTTCGCCCAGGACGCCGCCACACCTCCCGCCGCTTCGGGGATTTCGGGCCTTGGCATCCGCAATATCGGATCTGCCGAAATGTCGGGCCGCATTGCCGCGATCGATGCCGTGCAAGGCAAGGATGGCAAGGTTACCATGTATATCGGCGCTGCATCCGGCGGCGTCTGGAAGTCCGAGGACGGCGGCACCACGTTCCGCCCGGTCTTCGACAAGCAACCGGTCCAGTCGATCGGTGCGGTGGCGATCGACCCCTCGAACCCCAGCACCATTTGGGTCGGCACCGGCGAGAGCTGGACGCGCAATTCGGTGTCGATCGGCGACGGCGTCTACAAGTCGACCGATGGTGGCGACAACTGGACCCGGATGGGCCTGCCCAAGACCGAGCGGATCACCAAGATCGTCGTCCATCCGACCAATAGCGACATCGTCTATGTCTGCGCGCCCGGCGCGCTCTGGTCGGACAGCCCGGACCGCGGCCTTTACAAGACCACCGATGGCGGCGTCACCTGGACGCAGATCCTGAAAGGCAGCAACCTGTCGACGGGCTGCTCATCGGTCGCGCTTGATCCGGCCAATCCCGATCGGGTGATGGCCGGCCTGTGGGATTTCCGCCGCAAGGGCTGGACCTTCCGCTCGGGCGGAGAGGGGCCGGATGCGGCCTCGGGCAGCGCCATGAAGATATCGAACGATGGCGGTCGGACCTGGGCAGCGATGGACGCCAGCACCACCAAGGGTCTGCCCAAGGGGCCTTGGGGGCGGATCGAGGCGGTGTTCTCGCCGGCGGACCCCAACCGGGTCTACGCCTTTATCGAAAGCGAGCGTTCCGCGCTGTACGTGTCCGAAGACGGCGGCAAGAGTTTCGAGGAGCGCGATCGCAGCCGCAACATGGTCTGGCGGCCGTTCTATTTTAGCAAGATCGTGCCCGATCCCAAGGACGCCAACCGGCTGTTCAAGATGAACCTCAACATGATCGTGTCCGATGACGGCGGCAAGAGCTTCGCCAATGCATCGGGCGGTAGCCATGGCGACTGGCACGACATCTGGATCAACCCGGCCAATACCAAGCATATCATCGGCGGTGACGATGGCGGCCTGTGGATCAGCCATGATGGCGGCAGCAAATGGGTGAAGAGCTTCAACCTGCCGATCAGCCAGTTCTATCATGTCAGCATCGACGACAAGGACCCCTATCAGGTCTATGGTGGATTGCAGGACAATTCGAGCTGGGTCGGCGACAGCGAATATCCCGGCGGCATCACCAATAGCCGCTGGGAAAATCTCTACGGCGGCGATGGCTTCTGGGTGTTCCCCGATCCGGCGGACCCGGATTATGTCTATGCCGAATATCAGGGCGGCAATATCGCGCGGATCAACCGCAAGACGCTCGAATCGCGCGATATCCAGCCCAAGGGCGGCTACAAGGAAAAGCTGCGGTTCAACTGGAACACCCCGATCGCGCTCTCGCCGCACGAAAAGGGGACGATCTATATCGGCAGCCAGTTCCTGTTCCGCACGCGCGATCACGGCACGACCTGGGACCGGATCTCCCCCGATCTCACCACCAACAATCCGGCGCGTCAGCAGCAGGAAAAGTCGGGCGGCATCACCGTCGACAATTCGTCGGCGGAAATGCACACGACCATCTATTCGATCTCGGAAAGCCCAATCACGGCCGGGCAGATCTGGGTCGGCACCGATGACGGCAATGTCCAGCTGACGCGCGACGGCGGCCAGAGCTGGGCCAATGTCGGCAAGGCAATGAAGCTCGGCCCCGATGTCAGCATCGCCTGGGTCGAGGCGAGCCGGCATGATCCGGCGGTGGCCTATGTCGCGGTCGACCGGCACAGCTTCGGCGACATGGCGCCCTATATCCTGAAGACCGCCGATTACGGCAAGAGCTGGACCCGGCTGGTCGGTCCGGCCACCCCGGGCGTGCGCGGCTATGCGCATGTCGTCAAGGAAGACCGGCTGAGCCCCGACATCCTGTTCGTCGGCACTGAATTCGGCCTGTTCATCTCGCGCGACAAGGGAGCGAACTGGGAGGAATTCCGGCCCGGCAACTTCCCCGCAGTGGCGGTGCGCGACATCGCCGTGGCGTCGCAGGGCGATGACCTGGTGCTGGCCACGCACGGCCGCGGCATCTGGATCATCGACGACATCAGCCCGGTCCGGGCTCTGAGCCCCGAAGTCGTGGCCAGCGATGTGACGCTGATCCGCTCGGAACCCGTGCAGCAGCGGATCCGCGGCAGTGGCGGCTGGCCCGAAGGGGATGCGACCTATGTCGGCCAGAACCCGGTCGATGGGGCGGTCATCACCTATTATCAGAAGGCCCGGCACGTGCTGGGGCGGATGAAGCTGGAAATCATCGATCCCAATGGAAAGGTGATCGACGAGCTGCCGACATCGAAGCGCAAGGGGCTGAACCGCGTGGTCTGGTCGATGCGGACCAAGCCGCCGCAAGTGCCGCCCGCAGCATCGCTGGCCTTCGCCTCGACCCAGGGGCAGCGCGTGATGCCGGGCACCTATACGGTGCGGCTGACCAAGGCCGGCAAGGTCACTGAAATGCCGCTGGTGGTCGGACTGGACAAGCGTGCCAAGTTCACGACGGCCGATCGCCAGGCGCAATATGATGCGGCTGAACGCGTGAAGGGCCTGTTCGTGCGGATGAGCGCGCTGACCGCAGGCCTGAACGCCGTGAAATCGCAGGCCCAGGCGGTGGCCGACAATGAATCGACCTCGGCTGCCAACAAGGCCAGGGCGCTGGCGCTGGTCGGCAAGGCCGATGCGCTGCGCAAGCAGGTCGTCGCCACCACCGAAGGCGGCGCGATCACCGGCGAGGAACGCCTGCGCGAGAATATGGACATGGCTTATGGCGCGATCACCGCGACCGAGGCGCGGCCGACCAGCTATGCGCTGGCGCGGGTCGATGCGCTGGAAAAGGAGCTGGCCGAGGTCGAATCCGGCTTTGCCGCGCTCAAGGCAGGCGATGCTGCGGCGCTGAACCTGGCACTGCAGGCAGACGGCGTGCCCGCGATCGACCTGGCCGCTGTCCTGCCGCGCGCCGATGATGCACGCGGTGGTCCGGCGGCGGCGGTGGGCAGCTTCATGCTCGGC
Source organism: Blastomonas sp. CCH1-A6 (assembly GCF_001556365.1). Lineage (NCBI taxonomy): Bacteria > Pseudomonadati > Pseudomonadota > Alphaproteobacteria > Sphingomonadales > Blastomonadaceae > Blastomonas > Blastomonas sp. CCH1-A6. The sequence goes on from NZ_LSIS01000076.1 coordinate 21,814, forward strand.
ACCCGCTATACGGGCTCGATGAGCGCCTTGCGCACCAGCCGCAAGCGCAACTGAGCCCAGCCTGTTCCGACCGTCGCGCTTCTGGCGCAGCGGTCGGCAGGCTTAGGATAATCCTGCTTGCCGCGTGGAAACGGACCGGCGCGGCTGAGCGCCGGGCGGTGCCATTGCGCGCACCACACGGCGCCAATTGACCCGCTGCGTGCGTGGCTGTGGCAACCAAAACCGCAGTTGCGATTAATCCATGTTATATTTTCTCTTCGTGCTCGGAACCCGACCTCATCGGCAACGTATTCAACAGACGTTGAATTAGCTCGGCCGTGTCGTGCCGAACGCATGGATGGCACATGGCAGATCGCAAGAATCCCGGACGCCCACGAGACAATGGGCGAGAAGTCGGCGCCGCCCTGCTCGAGGCGGCAAGGACGCACTTTGCCGCCAAGGGCTATGAGGCCACGCCGCTGCGCCTGATCGCGGCCGATGCCGGGGCGGATGTCGCGCTGATATCCTATCATTTCGGCGGAAAGCTGGGGCTGTGGAAGGCGCTTGTTGCAAGCGCGGCGGCCCAATTGTTCGATGCGCTGAGCGCGGCCGAAAGCGGGGAGGGCGGCTCCTCACCTGCCGCGCGGCTGCGCAGGATCATGGCCGCGTATATCGCGCATCTGTTGGCCCATCCGGAAGTCCCGCGTCTCATTCTGCGCGATATCACGGTCGACTCGGATCGATCGGACTGGCTGCTGCGCGAACTGTCCGCTCCGCTCCATCAGCGCTTCTACGATCTGGCGCGCGCTGCTGCGCAGTCGCTGGCAAGGCCGACGCTCCATCTCGAGTTCAGGGTCGCCAACTTCATCTATGCGGCAGCCAGCAGCGTCGCCCGGCGCGAGCGGCTGACGAGACTGGTCGAGGGCATGGAGGACGACCAAAGGTTCGGCGACGCGCTCGAGCTGGTGCTGATCGACGAGGTGCTCGACTGTGGCTGAGCCCCCGCGTCCCCTGATCGACAAGGCCGACGGCTATGCGTTCAAGCCGCACGAGATGCCGATCCTGCCCGGATCGCCTGCCAATCCCGATCATCCGCCCCGAAGAAAGGCCGCCTATCTGGCCATCGGCGTGTTCATCGGCCTGGTCGGCGGCGCGCAGAACGGCTTTCTGCTGGCGAACACGCCCGCGCTGCAGGCCGAGTTCGCGCTGACCCCGGTCGAGGCGGGCTGGATGACGGTGGCGTTCTACGCGACCTATGCCACGATGAGCATGCTGCTGTTCCGCGTCCGGCAGGAATTCGGCATCCAGCTCTTCGTCCGATGGGCGATGGCGGGGCTGGTGCTTGCCAATTTCGTGCAGCTGATCGGCCCGGGCTATCATGCCGAACTGGCCGCGCGCGCGGTGGCCGGAATCGCCGCGAGCGGGCTGTCGGCGCTCACCATCTATTATCTGATGCAGGGGCTTCCGGCGGCGATGCGCACCGTCGGCCTCGTGCTCTCGCTCGGCCTGACCCAGATCGCCTTTCCGCTCACCCGGGCGCTCTCGCCCGCGCTGCTCGTCGATGGCGACATGGCGCATGTCTTCCAGTTCCAGTTCGCGCTGTCGCTGCTCGGGCTCGCCTTTGTCTATCTGCTGCGCCTGCCACCGGGGGTCCGCAAGCTGACCTTCGAGAAGCTCGACATTCCCAGCATGGCGCTGTTCGTGCTGGGCGTCGCCTCGCTATGCGCATTCCTGATCCTTGGTCGCATCGTGTGGTGGGATGCGCCCTGGCTCGGCTATGCGGTGGCACTGGCGGTCATCGGCCTGGGCGGTTGTCTGCTGATCGAAGCCAATCGCAAGAGCCCGATGCTCGATCTGAGCTGGCTGTCGAGCCGCGCGATCCTGAGCATCGCGGCGATCGGCGCGACCGTGCGCATCCTGGTGGCCGAGCAGGGTTTCGGCGCGAGCGGCATGTTCACCGCGCTCGGCTATGGCAACGAGCAGCTGACCGGCTATTTCTGGGTGCTCACCGGTGCGACGGTCGCGGGCATGCTGCTGTCGGTGATCCGGCTCGACCCCAAGGACCTCACCCGTCCGGTGCTGTTTGCCGTGCTGGTCATCGGCGTCGCCGCCTTTGCCGATACCCGCACCGGCGTCATGAGCCGCCCGCAGGACCTGTATCTGTCGCAAGCGGCAATCGCCTTTGCCGCGGTGTTCGCCATGGGGCCGGTGCTGATGCAGGGCATGCTGCGCGCGCTGGCGGCGGGTCAGAACATGATCATCAGCTTCATCGCCATCTTCTCGCTGTCGCAATCGGTCGGCGGCCTGGCGGGGATCGCGCTGCTGTCGGCCTTCCACACATTTCGGCTGAAGACGCATCTGATCGATGCCGGAACGACGCTGGCGATGAGCAACGCCCAGCTCTCGCAGGCCTTTTCGAACGCTGCGCAGCGCACGGTCCCGCTTCAGCAGGATCCGGCGCTGGTGCAGCAGGCGACCTCGGCCAGCATCTCCGCGCAGATCGGGCGCGAGGCCGCGGTGCTCGCATTCAACGACGTCTTCTTCCTCATCGGCACGCTCTCGGCGATCACCTTCGTCGCGCTGTTCGTGCCTTGGGTGATCAACAAGATTCGCGGGCGCAACCCGCTCGCCAAGGAACTCGCCTTTATCGAGGCCATGCGCGCAAGGAACGAGCCATGACATCCACCAACCCGCAAGCCGCCACCACCGAAGCATCGAGCAGCACGGCCGCACCTGCACCGCCTGAAAAGGGCTGGTCGCCGCAACTGTCGCGCCAGCGCGTGCTGGTTGCCAGCGTGCTGATCGTGATCGGCGTGCTCGTCGCGCTATTCTCCTGGGGATTGCCGCCCTTTGCCGGGGGCGACCAGACCACCAACAACGCCTATGTGCGCGGGCGCACGACCATCGTCAGCCCGCAGGTCGCAGGTTATCTGGTCGAGGTCCGCGTCGCCGATTTCCAGAAGGTGGAAAAGGGCCAATTGCTCGCCCGCATCGATGCCACACCCTTCCGCGAAAAGGTGCAGCAGGGCGCGGCCAATATCGCCGCGCAAAAGGCCAATCTGGCCAATAGCGAGCAGAGCCTGCGCTCGGCCCAGGCCCAGCTGCAGCTTCAGGACGCCGCCGTGGCGAGCGCGCAGGCCGGCTATCAGAAGGCGCAGGCCGACATGAACCGGATCAACGAGCTGGTCGACGAAGGGTCGGTCTCCCTGCGCGAGCGCGATCAGGCGCTGGCAGCACTGCGGCAGTCGCAGGCTGGCGTGCGCCAGGCCCAGGCGCAGCGCGCGATCGCGGCCGAGAATGTGCGTTCGGTCCGCGTGGGCCGGGGTGCGCTCGAGGCGCAGGTACTGGGCGCCGAAGCCTCGCGCGATCTGGCCGCGTTCGAGCTCTCGCGCACCGAAATCCGCGCGCCGCGGTCGGGTCGGCTGAGCGAGATCACCGCGCGCGAAGGCCAGCTGGTCAGTGCGGGCACGCAGCTGATGTACATCGTGCCCGACGAACTGTGGGTCGTCGCCAATTTCAAGGAGGCGCAGACCGAAAAGATGGCGGTCGGCCAGCGCGCGACGCTCGAGGTCGATGCGCTGGGCGGGGCAAAGCTTACCGGACGGGTCCAGAGCATCGCGCCCGCAGCCAGCAGCGAGTTCAGCATCGTCAAGCCCGACACCGGCGCAGGCAATTTCGTCAAGGTGCCGCAGCGAATAGCCGTGCGCATCGTGCTTGATCGCGGTCAGAAGATCGCCCGACGGCTTGGTCCCGGCATGTCCGTGGTCGCCACCGTGCACACCGGGGAGTAAGGCCGATGCGCAGCCCTCTCATCGCCGCGCTTACTGGTGCGCTGCTGCTCTCCGCCTGCGCCCCCGCGCTGCAAGACGCGCCGCAGGGTGCGTCGGTCGTCGCGCCGGTCGCCTGGCGCACCGATCTTGGCGTCTCCGCTCCGGTCGAGGCGCAATGGTGGCAGGCCTTTGGCGATCCGCAGCTGTCCGCGCTGGTCGAAAAGGCCCGCGCCAACAATCCTGATGTCCAGATCGCCGCAGCGCGGGTCGAGGAAGCCCGCGCCACCGAGCGCGGCTCGCGCGGGCTGCTGCTCCCCTCGCTGGGCCTGGGCGTGGATGGTGCGGCGCGGCGCGAAGTCTCGCCCTTCGGGCAGGGATTGAACTCGGTCGCCGCGCAACCGGCGTTCCGGGCGAGCTACGAGCTCGATCTTTTCGGGAAGAATGCCGCGAGGGTCGATGCGGCGCGTGCCAATGTCGCTGCGAGCGAGGCCAGCGAGGAGGCGGCACGGCTTTCGGTCGCCGCAGCCACCGCAACGGGATACATCACGCTGCTCGCGCTCGATGCGCGCCTGGTGGTGCTCGACGAGACGGTGGCAGCGCGGCAGCAGGCGCTCAAGTTCGCACGCGACCGCGCCGAGGTCGGCTATACCTCGCAGCTCGAACTGCGCCAGGCCGAGGCTGAATATCAGGCTGCGGTCCAGCTGGTGCCGCAGCTCAAGGCGCAGATCGCACGGCAGGAAAATGCGCTCGCGGTGCTGACGGGCGAGCTGCCCGGGGCGATCGCGCGCGGCGGGACGCTCGATGCCCTGCGCCAGCCGGCGGCGCCCGCGACCCTGCCTGCCGAGCTTCTTCGCCGCCGCCCCGATATTGCGGCCGCCGAATATCGCATCGCCGCAGCGGACGCGCAGATGCGGGCCGCGCGTGCGCAGTTCATGCCCTCGATCAATCTGGGCGCGAGCGCAGGCCTCGCGATTTCGGACCTGCTCGCCGACCCGATCAGCCTGTGGTCGCTCGGCGGCAGCATCCTCGCGCCGATCTTCCAGGGCGGCCGGCTCGCCGCGCAGCTCGACGGCGCGACCGCGCAGCGCGATCAGGCCGCCTGGGCCTATCGCTCGGCGGCGCTCAACGCGTTTCGCGAGGTCGAGGATCGGATGGCGGTGCTCGCCAATTTGACCGAACAGGAAACGTCCCTGCGCGCCCAGCGGGTCGCCGTGGCAGATGCGCTGCGCCACGCTTCCAACCGATACCGGGCCGGCTATACCGCCTATATCGAGCAGGTGGATGCGCAGCGCGCGCTGCTGGGAGTCGATCTGTCGCTGATCCAGACCAAGGCTGACGAACTGACGACACTGGTCGGCCTGTATCAGGCAGTAGGGGGCGCACCGGGCTGACCATTTCGCATCCATCTTCCCCTGTCCCAGAGCTTGAAGCCGATGACAGGAGCATGGGCATGGCGTAGGGCAGGGGCGAGCCTCTTGCGAAGGCAAGGGCGATCGGTCAACGCTGGACGTCAGACAGCGACAAATGGGATGGAGCAGAACGATGCAGGCACGCCAGGCGATAATCCGGTCCAATGGTGGCCCCGAGGTGATCGAGTGGCAGACGGTCGAGCTTTCCGCTCCAGGACCCGGCGAGGTGACGCTGCGCCAGACCGCGGTCGGGCTCAATTATATCGATACCTATCACCGGCGCGGGATCTACCCCGTCGATCTTCCTGGCGGCCTGGGCCTTGAAGCTGCCGGCATCGTCGAGGCGGTCGGCGAGGGGGTCGAGGGGCTGAGCGTCGGTGATCGCGTGGCGACCTTCGGTCCGGCGCGCGGGGCCTATGCCGATATCCGCAACCTCCCCGCCGCCAGCCTGTTCAGGTTGCCCGAGGATATCTCGGACGATGTCGCCGCCGCCGCGCTTCTCAAGGGGTGCACCACCGAATTCCTGGTCGAACGCTGCGCGCGGGTCGAGCCGGGCCAGGCGGTGCTGGTCCATGCCGCGGCGGGCGGGGTCGGGCTGCTGCTGGTGCAATGGCTGAAGGCCGTCGGCGCGACCGTGATCGGTACCGTCAGCAGCGATGAAAAGGCAGCACTCGCGCGCGGGGCAGGCGCCGACCATATCGTCATCTATACTCGCGAGGATACGGCGCGCCGCGTGCGCGAGCTGACCGGCGGTGCGGGCGTGCGCGTGGTCTTTGACGGCGTGGGGCTAGATACCTGGGAAGCCTCGCTGGACAGCACGGGACGGCGCGGACTGATCGTTTCCTACGGCAATGCAAGTGCGCCGGTGACCGGCGTCAATCTCGGCATTCTGGCTGCCAAGGGATCGCTCTACAGCACCCGGCCGACGCTGTTCGATTATTATGCCGATCCGGCCGAGCGCGAGGCGGGTGCGGCGCGGCTGTGGCAGATGATCCGTGTAGGCAAGGTCAAGGTGACCATCGGTCAGACCTATCCGCTCGATCAGGCCGAACAGGCGCATCGCGACCTGGAAAACCGCGCGACCACTGGCTCGACGCTGCTGCTCCCGTAAATTGCCGGTCGGGCACCGTTGGATGGGCCACTGCCGGAAGCGGCAGGCTCAATCCACCGGCGGAACGCCTTCGGGATACCACGAAACCTCGACGCGCAGACCGTCAGGATCGGGCATGAACAGCGCGACGATGCCGTCGCCGAACCGCTGCAACCGTGCCTCGTGGCCCAGATTGGTCATGTGCGCGGCCAGGGCTTCGACGAAACCGGGATCGGGCGCGGTGAAGCCCAGATGGTTGAGTCCCGCTCCATAGCGTTCATAGGGGCGCGTTTCCGCCTTGGCCGTGCGAAACTGCAGGTACAAGCCATTGGCATTGTGCCAGATGCCGGGCTTGGCGCGCTCGAAACCGAGCCACGGCAGCACCGCGCCATACCAGGCCGCGCTTGCTTCGGCATCGCGGCTCAAGATGGTCAGGTGGTCAAGCGGCAGCGGGGACATCGACATCATGCTTCCTTAGCGGGCAACCAGAGCGGGCCGACCAGGATCAGCAGTACGGCCACGTTGAAGAGCGCGTTGATCGGCTGGCCCGACGCAATCGAGCCTGTGCTGTCGAGCAGGAACCAGCCGAGCAGTCCCGCCAGCACCGCCTGGCGGACCGGCTCCGGAGCGTGCCGGTGGACGCGCGTGGCGAGGAACCAGATCATCACGCCCCAGCCGAGGAGAAATCCGCCGGTGAGCGCGGAGAGAAAGCGCGTGGTCGGCGCGGCAAAATCCTGCGCGCCGTCGATTGGCCAGGCGAGAATGTCGAGCGACCAGCGCGCTGGCGCCGCGATGCTCTCCATCGTACCGGTCGCGAAGATCGGGCCGAATATGGCCACGGCGAGGGCGGTGAATTTCAACCAGCGGCGGTGCTGGGTCTCGGTCATGAACAAATGCTCTCGAATGCCTGTCAACGGATCTTGTAATAGTTGCTACATCGAATTCGATGCGGAGGGAAGGCGGGTTACACCGCCGTGCATCATGGTAGCAGAATATCGGTCAGCGCCTGTTCGACGGCGTCGGCTTCGGCCTCGCCGCTGGTCATGTCGAAAATCGCGATGCCATCGATCAGGGCGAGCAGGAATGCGGCGCGCTGGCGTCTGGCCGGACCCGGGGGACCTTCCAACCTGGCCTCTATCCAGGCCATCAGCTGATGCAGGATCGCCGTGGCGATGGCGGGGAACGGCTGCTCCTGCCGTGCTGCTGCCGCTACCATGTCCAGCCACAATCGCATGGTCGGGCGCATGGCGGGCGTGCGCACCAGCGCACTCGCCTGTTGCAGCAGCACATGCGGCGGTAGCCGCTCGGGCGGCAGCGCCTGGTCTAGCGCGCTCGAAAACTGCTCGGCGACTCGCCCAAGCACCAGGGTCATGATTTCTGCCTTGTCGGCGAAATAATAGAGCAGCATCCGGTCGCTGGTGCCGCACGCAGCCGCCAGCTGCCTGAGGCTGGTTTGCGCCAGGCCGGCTGTCAGCAGATGATCCGCCAGCATCTGGATCACTTTCTCGCGCTGGTCCTGACGATTGGCCATGGCGATCCTTGTAATGACTGCTACAATCCCGTAAACTTATGGGATTGCGGCCGATGACGTGCCGCTGACCGCTATCGTGACGATTTGGAGGGCGATATGCAAATGCGCCGTGCTGCCGAAGACGTGATCGGTGTCATCCGGCCCAAGGCTCCCGGCCTCTCGCTGCAAAGGGCGCGTTGAACATGCGGGCGTCAGGCACGACCAACGGAATCGCCTGGATTGCTGCGGGGCGGATGCGAGCCGACAGGCCCAGCCTGTTGTTCATCCACGGGGCGGGCGGCAACAGCGCAGGCTGGTGGCAGCAGTTCGATCATTTTGCGCCGCACCGTCATGTGGTTGCGATCGATTTGCCGGGCTTCGGCCGATCCGATCTGCCATCGCCCGACAGCGATCCGGTCGCGGCGATGGTACAAGGCGCCGCCGGCGTGTGCGAAGCGCTCGGGCTTACGCGCATAGATCTGGTGTGCCAGTCGCTCGGCGGCTGGGCCGGCCTGCGCCTGGCCCTGTCGCGGCCCGATCTGGTGAACGCGCTGGTGTTGTGCTGCACCCTGGCGGGGATTGCCCATCCGCCCGGGCTTGCGGCCTTTCGCGAGGCGACAGCGCACATGGACGAACGGGGCCCAGCGGCGCTGGGATTGCAGCCGCAGTTCGAAATCGACCAACCGGCCAAGGCCTTGCTCTATCGTCATATCGCGGCGGCCAATGCGCCGCTGGATCCGGCCTGGGGGCAGCGCCTGTTCGCGCCCGAGGTGCTGATCGCGCCTGGCCGGCTTGCCGAATTCGCTGCGCCGGCAACGCTGATCATGGGTGCCTGCGATCCGATCTGGCCACCCGACAGCCTCACCGGCATGCTGGCAACGGCGGGGGCGCGTGAAGTCGTCATGCCCGGGGCGGGACATTCGCCCTATTTCGAGCAGCCGGGTGCCTTCAATGCCGTGCTGGCGGACGCGCTGGGTGTTCCGGCATGAAGGCCGGTGTTCGCCTGGTCCCGGGCGGGCCGGGCGATGCCTCAGGCCGCAGGCTAGGCTGGAGAATCGGGGGCAAGCAAGGGGTCCGCTGCAAAGGCGCGGCTCAGGAAATCGATCAGGCTGCGCGTGCGCGCCGGGACATAGCGGCCCGGGGGCAACACGATATGGATCGGCATGCGCACGGGTTCATGCTCGATCAGGATATGTTCGAGTTGCCCCGCCGCAATCGCATCCTCGAACAGCCAGCGCGCATTCACCGCGACACCCAGTCCGGCGACAGCGGCAGCGCGCACGAGATGCGGGCTGTCGGCGCGGAAGCTGCCATGGATCTCGACCGACGACCCATCCTCGAACGCCCAGCGCGATCCGGTGCCCAGCAGCGAGTAGACGATGCACTGGTGCTGCGCGAGATCGGCCGGGCATTGCGGGCGGCCGGCCCGCGCGAGATAGCCGGGCGCGGCGACCGCGATGCGCCGCGCCACGCCGATCCTGCGGGCGATGAGACGACTATCGGCGAGCTGGCCGACGCGCACCGCCAGGTCGAGATTGTCCGCAACCAGATTGAGCGCATGGTCCGAGGCGGTGAAATCGATCTCGATCCTGGGATTTTCCGCCATGAACCGCGTCAGCATCGCGATAAGGCGGCTCTCGGCCAGCGTCAGCGGCGCGGTCACGCGGACGATGCCCTCTGCTTCCCCCTCGAGCCCGACCGATGCTTCGGCCGCTTCGATCGTATCCAGCGCGCTCATCGCCTTTTCGTAAAAGCGCGCGCCATCGGTGGTCAGCGTCAGCGATCGCGTGGTCCGGTTGAACAGCCGTGTCTTGAGATGCGCCTCGAGCGCGGCGACGTGTTTCGACAGGGTCGACTGGCTGCTGCCTATCCGCGCCGCAGCGGTGGAAAAGCTGCCTGCATCGGTCACGGCGGCGAAGCTTTTCATCCAGATTGCGATATCGGCCATCGGGTCTCGCCATGCAGAAAGCGCGGATAAGGGCTTGAGGGCAAATTAATTCGATTACGGACTAAATGATAGTCAGATCGTCACAATTGACGCCTGTTTATCGTTAGATCACTGTGCCACTTGCTGCGAAAGTCAGGGGTTGTCCGGCGGAAAACGGGGATTTTCTGGCTGTACCGCCCGGAGCGCCTTTGATGGAAATGCATCAGGTCCGATATTTTCTGGCGGCGGCGCGGACGCTCAATTTCACGCGCGCGGCGGAGGAGTGCAATGTCACTCAGCCTTCGCTCACGCGTGCCATCCAGAAGCTGGAAGAGGAATTCGGCGGGCAGCTGTTCCGGCGCGAACGGTCGCTGACGCATCTGACCGAACTGGGGCGGCAGATGGTGCCGCATCTGCAGCGCACCTATGACGCGGCGCAGGCGGCCAAGCTGCTCGCGCGGGGCATCGGCAGGCAGGTACATGCCCCGGTGACGCTCGGGGTGTCCGGGGCGGTTTCCGAACAGCTGGGCAAGGCGCTGGCACAGGTGATGGAGGGGCTGCCCGGCTTTCAGCTGTCGCTGCTCAAGGCGGATGCCGCCAGCCTGTTGCAGAGCCTGTTGAAGGGCGAGGTCGATGCTGCCGTGTTGCCCGAGCCCGGCGATCCGCCCGAGCGCCTGGACACCATCGTGCTGTCCCGCCAGGAGCTCACCGCTGTTGCCCCGATCGATTGCCCGGTGGCGCAGCAGCCCGCCGTCGAGCTGCCCGAACTGGCGGCGCTCGCCTGGATCGACGGCGACGCGCATGTCGCGGCTGAGTTTACCGCCTTGTGCGCGGAGGCCGGATTGCGTCCGGAATTCCGCCATAGCGCCAATCTCGAGGGCGATGTGGTGGATCTGGTCGCCAACGGGCTGGGCTGCGCCTGGGTGCCGGCAGGCCTGGCCTTGCCGGATCGGGTCAGGCCGGTCGCAGTCCAGGGCGTTGTCATGACGCGCACGACCGTTTTTGCGACCGTATCTGGCCGCAAGCGATCGGTGGCGACCGATGCGCTGGTGCGGGCGATCCGCGCCCGGGCCTGGGGCTGAGCGCGCTTACCCGCCCGACCGGCTCAGGGCCTCGACGACCGCAATCACGGCATTGGGGTCGGCGCGCCGACGGAAATCGGGATCGATATTGGCGAAGCGAACGATGCCGCTGCGATCGATGACATAGGTCGCGGTGATCGGCAGCAGCTGGCCGGAATTGCCATAGATCGCGCCGAGATCGAGTCCGGCATCGGCATAGCGCCGGTTCAGATCCGCCCCGATCGGAAATGCCAGCCCCAGCAGCAGGGCGAGGCCGTGATCGACATCGCACAACATTGTCGCTCCGGGCGCGATCTCCCGCCGGAACTCCTCTGCCCGGCCGCCGGTCTCGGCGCTGATCGCTACGAACCTGCCCCCTGCGGCCTCGAGTCGGGGCATCGCGTCGTGCCAGGTGCTGAGCTCGCGCGCGCAGAACGGGCACCAGCGCCCTCTCAGGAAGCTGAGCACCAGGGGCCCCCGATCGAGTAGCTGGGGCAGCGTGACATGATGCCCGTGGGAATCGGGCAGCGCGAAATCGGCGAAGCGATCGCCGATGCGGGGGGCCCGCGAACCGGCGCCCGACTGGCACAGCCGCGCGACAAGATCATTGGTCGGCTGTTCCCATGGGTCATGCGCGGCAGGGCAGGGATCGCGGTCGGGCTGAGGGGTGAGGGTCATCCGCGGGATCATGCACCCTGTCGCCGCGTTTGCAAATGGTGGCAGCGTGCATGGGTTTCATGCCCTGCGGTCATGGCAAGCGCGCTGGTCACGTCAGCGCGACGAGTACTGCCTCGGAAATCCAGCGTTGCAGCATCGCACCTGCCTGCGCCGCTGCCGCTTCGCTTCCTGCGGAGCTCTTGGCGAGCATGGCACAGATCGCGCCGAAGCTCTCGCCCCGCATCGCCAGCCCCAGCGCATCGAGCTCGACAAATTCGATCGTCTGAAAGCGCGGCACCAGGCCCTGCCGCCAGACGGTCAGCACCGCTTCGCTCGGCAGCCGATCGGCCGGTGGCGGGTCGGCCTCGCCATCGTCGAGCGCTTGCCAGATCAGCGCGACATTGGTGACGATCGGGCGGCTTGCCAGCGTGGGGTTGATCACAAGCCGCGCGCGGTCCCAATCGACCTCGGCCAGCCCGGCAAGGTCCAGTTCCGGGCTGTCGGGGCCGTTGAAGGCAGCGCGCAGCGTCCAGTCGAGCCAGGCGAGCTCGGCGACTTCGGGATGGTCGGGATAAAGCGCGGAGAGCGTCTCGTCGAAGCCCGCGCCATAATCGGCCAGCGTCCAGCTCGACGGCGGATGAAGCGCGATATGGCGGTCGGCCGCCTGTTCGAAGCGCGCATCGCCCAGCCATGCGTGCGTTCGCTCGAACACGTCGCGCAGCGCGGCGCCCAGCGTCGCGCGATGCGCGAAATGATAGACGCCGAGACCCCGTTGGGCGGCCGGAGCGACGCTCGCGAGCGGGGTCGCCCTGTCGCTGCGCAGGAACGAGCAGAACTCGCTTTGAAGATCGTGCAGGGTCATGCTGCCAGGCTTTCGCCGGGTTTGGCCAGCCGCCGCGCCAGGGCCAGTTCGTCCAGCAGCGTCTCCAGCGGCGGAATATCGTCGTCGCGCTCGATCATCACGGCCACCTTGCCGAGCATGGGCATCGCTTGAGCGTAAAGCGCCCAGACCGGATCAGGAACGGGATGGTCGTGCGTATCGATCAGCAGGCCGTCCTGCCCGGCGCTGTGCCCGGCGAGATGGACCTGGCGTACGCGTTCGAGCGGGATGCCGGCCAGATAGGCGAGCGGATCGAAGCCGTGATTGGTGGCGCTGACATAGATGTTGTTGATGTCGAGCAGCAGATAGCAGCCGGTTCGGCGTGTAAGCTCGGCCAGGAACTCCCATTCTGCCATCGCGTCATCGGCAAAATGGATATAGCTCGACGGGTTCTCGATGAGCAGCGGCCGATCGAGCAGGTCCTGTGCCAGCGCGATATTGCGCGCGGCGGTTTCGAGCGCTTCGCGGGTATAGGGCAGGGGAAGCAGGTCGTGCGAATTGAAGCCATCGACGCCGGTCCAGCACAGGTGATCCGACACCCAGAGCGGCTCGATGCGGTCGGCCAATCGCTTCAGCCGGGCGAGATAATCGGCCCTGAGGCCGTCGGCAGACCCGATCGACATCGAGACGCCATGCATCGCGACGGGATAGTTCTGGCGCACCCGTTCGAGCAGGTGCAGCGGGCGGCCGCCTTCGCCCATGAAATTTTCCGAGATGATCTCGACGAAATCGGCCGGCGCGGTGCCGCTCAGATAGGCGTCGTAATGCTCGGTGCGCATGCCCAGGCCAAAGCCTGCAAATCGGGGAAGCGAGGGCTGGGGCATGGACGGGGCTTTCCGTTAGGCAACTTGGCCTGCAGCGCACGGCTGGGCAGACAATGCCCGGCCTCGCCTTTGCGGAGCCGGGCCTGTCTCAGTCGAGCGGCGCGATTACTTGGGTTCGGTCAGGCTGCCACCCTTGGCGGCGCATTCCTTGGCCGTGGTCGAGATGAACCCGCTGCCCTTGCACGAGTTCTGGCCCTTGCACGAGGTCTTGGCGGTGGCGCAGTCCGATGTGCCCTTGCAAGTGTTGATGCCATAGCAGTGCACCAGGTCCTTGGGCTTGGCCTTTTCGGCGGCATGGGCGCTGATGCTGAGGCCTGTCACGGCCAGCATCGCGGCGGTGGCAGCAAGGCTGATGGTCTTTTGAGCGCTATTCATGATCGTGTCTCCGGGAATGGGTCGTTGCGGTGCCTGTCTGGCACTCTTCCGTTCGCGGAGACGCGCTGATCGGTTACAGTCCCAGCCCGGTCACCATCGCAAAAGTCGCGGAGCGCTCACCGCGCCGAGCAATATCGCCAGCGCGATGCCGAGGCCATACCAGCACAGCACGAAAGCGGCCGATTGTTCGGTGCACGCCAGCGCATAGACCGCGGCGGCGATCGACCCCGAAAGCAGCCCGGCGATCGCGCCGGCCCGCCGCAGATGCACCGGTGCCTGCTGGCGCAGCGACCGGAATATGCCGCCGAGCAGCGGCAGCGAGAGGCCGACTATCCGCCAGGGGCAGGCTTGCCAGCTCTCGCCGAACATCAGTTGTTCTGCGCCCGATTCATGCGCTACGAGCATCTGGCCCAGCGCGACGAACCCCAGCACGGCGGTGATGACCGCCAGCCCGGGCCACAGCGCGACAGGCACGGCAGCCGGTCGCGCGAGTGCCGCCAGGCTGCGCAATGCGATGGCCGCGAGCGCCATCATCGCGCCAGCCTTCAGCAGGAATGCGCAGAGCGTCGAGCCATGATCGATGCCGGGCTGCACGCCCCAGATCGCGAGCACGGCAAGCAGCGCCGCGCTGCCGCCGATCAGCGCGCCCCTGACGATTGTCTCGCTCGGGCTTGCGGGGGTCACCGGAGTCAGGTCGTCGCAAAGCGCCTGGATGAGTGCGGCCTGGTTCATGAGATTATGCTGGGTCCAAAAGGCATCGCTGAAATGCGGATGCGCGCCACGGCAGTTGCCATGCGGTCTGTTTCGCAATTGGGGCCGAAGCGGTTACAATTTTGATGAGCCGATTTGCTGTATTGGTCCGCTAATCGCGTAACCTTGTTCGTGACATCAACGAAAACAGCGGCATGGCCCGTTGGCAAGTTACGGACCATCATGCGGCAGCTTCGGCCACACCGTTCCCCCCGAAACCCCGATGGCCAGGCTGCCGCATGCGTGTTCTTGCCCAGGGGATAGTCGGATGAAGCGATCTGGTTACTGGCAATTCGCGCTCCTGGGCGTAGCCTGGCTGCTGGCCGTGCCGCCCGCCAAGGCTGCGTGCAACAGCCCGGTCGCCATGCAGATCCTCGGGTCTGGCGGCCCGATTGCCGAAGGCTCGCGCGCCGGATCGTCCGCGCTGCTCTGGCTCGATGGCAAGGCGGTGCTGCTGATCGATGCGGGCAGCGGCGCCTTTGTGCGCTATGGAGAGGCAGGGGCGCGCTTCGAGGACCATCTAGCCATTGCGATCACGCATTTTCATGCCGATCATGCCGCCGATCTCGACGCGATCCTCAACAGCGGGGGCTTTTCCGACCGGACGGCCGATCTGCCGGTCATCGGTCCGGTGGGCAGCGACTATTTTCCGGGCATGCGCGATCACTTGCGCGCGCTGTTCGATCCGCAGGCGGGGGCCTATCGCTATCTGTCGGGCTATCTCGACGGGAGCGAGGGCAAGGTGAGGCTGCTGCCGGTCGAGGCGTCACCCGATGGCGCGACGCTTGTGTTCGAGGATGTAGCGCGGCAGGTGAAGGTCACCGCCGTTCCGGTCGAGCACGGCGTGGTCCCGGCGCTCGCCTATCTGGTCGAGATACGCGGGCGGACCATCGTCTTTGCGGGCGATCAGAATGCGATGAGCCAAGGCTTTGTCGACGCGCTCGCGGGGCGCAGACCCGACATTCTGGTTGCACACAATGTCATTCCCGAAGGCGAGGGACAGCCGCGCGGGCTGCACCGTCCGCCTGGATCAATTGGCGAGATGGCCGCGGCGATCGATCCGAAACTGCTGGTCCTGTCGCACAACATGCAGCGCGCGCTGGTGCGCCAGCAGGAGGGCGAGGCGGCGATCCGTCAGCATTATAAGGGGCCGATGGTGGTCGCGGACGACCTCGCCTGTTTCGCGCTGTGAGCGGATGATCGTCACGACCCGTCACTCTGCAGGCGCGGCGGCATAACCCGCCAGCCTGGCAAGACCGCGATGGATGTTGACCTTGACCAGCGATTCCGACTGGCCGGTCATCGCGGCGGCTTCCTCGATGCTGTAGCCCTTGAGCTTGACCAGGCGGATGACTGCGGTCTGGGCCGGACGCAGGCGGGAGAGTAATTCCTCCAGCACGATCGCGCTGGTGACGCTGAACTCGTGATCGTCGACCTGCGGCTCGACCAGCTCGTCCTCGATCGACACCGTGGGCCTGCGTCCCATGGCGCGCAGCCGGTCGATCCACTTGTAGCGCGCGATCGTCGCCAGCCAGGGACGGAAGGGGCGACCGGGCTCGTAGGTGTGGCGCTTCTGGTGCACCGCGATCAGGCATTCCTGGGCCAGGTCCTCGGCGATGCTCATCGGCAGGCGCCGCATGAAATAGCGCTCGAGCCAGGGCTGGATCTCGCCAAGCAGCCGGTTGTACGCGCCCTTGTGGCCCGCCAGCGCCGCCGCCATCAATCGACCCCATTCGTCCGGAGCGCAAGCGAGGGAGCGTTCGGCAACGGTGAGGCTTTCAGGGGCCATGATCGGTCTCCGGCCCGACGCGGAGGATGCCGCGTTCGGATGACCGTTTATCGCCGGAGGCCTTGTCGCCGTGAACGTATCAGGCGGGTATGGATTCGATACGCGTTGTGCATGAAGCGGCGGAAAGCCGCCACAAACGGCGCATCACAGCTGAGTCAGCGCCACCACCATCGCTGCCGGATCGGCGCGGACGCGGAAGTCTGGATCGACGCATGCCTCTCGCACCAGACCGCGGGAATCGATCAGGAAGGTTGCGGGTATGGGGAGAATGCCGCTGGCCGTGCCATAGACATCGGTAAGGTCGAGCCCGGCGTCGTGGTAGCGCTGCAGCAGATCGGCCCCAGCATGATATGCCAGGCCAAGGTCGAGCGCGGCGCCATGGTCGATATCGCACAGCACGACCGCTTCGCCGCCGAGCATCGCGTGGATGCGGTCCGCGCCACCTGCAATTTCGCCGACCACGACGACCAGCCTGCCGCCCGCCGCCGCCAGTGCCGGCATCTGCTCGCGCCATTGTTCCAGCTCGCCCCGGCAATAGGGGCACCAGCCGCCGCGCACGAAGCTGACGATCATCGGGCGGTTGCCCTGCAGGGCCTGCAGGCTCTGATACTGCCCGTGATGGTCGGGAAGCTGCAGATCGGGAAAGCGTGCGCCTGCGCTCGGCGCGGAGCGGCCCGCCTCGAGTGCAGTCAGCCGGGCGACGAACCGGTCGTAGATTTCGCTCCAGCCGCTATCGCCGTTGGGGCGGCGCTGCAGATCAGCATAAAGTCGGGTGGTCTGTTCCATCGCCAGCCTATGGACCCTGATCGGGCGGAAGAGAAGAGAGAGGGGTGTATCAAGTCGATACGCGCTGCGCATGGCGAAGGATGCGCAGCTGGCACCGCATGGCCTGCCTCCTTGACGCCGCGCGAGCACATGGCAAGCTGTCCGCTTCCCTGGGGTGCAGGCGATGATCGCATATTTCGAACGGCAGCCGGATCGGGCGCTCAGCTGGGCGGTCAAGGCGTTCTGGCATCTGGAGGGGCATTTGCTGGGCGAGGCCGCCGCCATTCCCAAGCCCTATGTCGAACTGGTGATCAGCCTGGGCGACGGCCACGATTGGAGCGCTGGCGAGCGCGCGACGGGCTTTGCGGGCGGATGGATCACGCCGATCCAGACCGGCCCGCGCTTTTCTCGCTCGCTGGGGGTAACGCGGTTCGTTGCTGCGCGCCTGCACCCTGACGCCGCCATCCTGCTATTCGGGCCGCTGCCGCTGGGCGATGGCGCGCCGCCGGTTCTGGCCGAGGATGTGATTGGTCCGGACTTCCGAGCCCTGCGCGACCGGCTTGGCGAGCAGAGCCACCCTGCTGCGCGGATCGATCTGTTGCAGGCCTGGCTGGCCCGGCGCTTGCCGCCGCCGCCTGCCGGGCTGCGCGTCGCGCCTGCCGAACCCTGGCGCGCCGAGCAGCTCAGCCAGCTGCTCGGCTGGACCGACCGCGACATGCGCCGCCATTTCGCCCGGATGATCGGCTGCTCGCCCAAATACTGGCTGCGGTTGCACCGGCTCTCGGCGGTGCTTGGCGATCCCAGCTTCCAGCAGGGCCGCGAAACGCTCGCCGATACCGCTGCTGCCTTCGGCTTTGCCGATCAGGCGCATTTGGCGCGCGAGTTCCGCCTGCTCGCCGGCATGCCGCCCTCGGCCTATCAGAAGCGGCGCGAGGCCGAAGGGCTCGACACCGCGCCGACCATGGCGCCGCGCGCGCCGGTTTTTTCAAGCCAGGCCGGGCGGGCCGTGGCAGACCCCAGCCACCAGGAGGTGATGGCATGATCGTTTCTCGTTTTCCGTTCCGCTTCGTACTCGCGAGTGCGCTCGCCGCTGCCCTGCTTCCTGCCAATGCCGCAGCACAGGAGGCACCCAGGCGTATGCCCGCTCCCATCGTCTATTTCGATATCGCCGGTCCCGCCGATGCCGGACAGGCCGCTTTTTACGAAAAGGTGTTCGGCTGGACCGCCGGCCCGGGCGGCGTCGTCGCGGTGCCGGTGAGCGGCCCCGTGCTCCCCGGAACGCTGCGCACCGACCCCGCGCAGAAGGTGATCTATATCGGCGTGACCGATGTCGCCGCAACGCTGGCAGAGATCGAGGCGCATGGCGGCAAGACCGTCGCGCCGCGATTCGAGGTGCCCGGTGTGGTCGTGCTCGGCCTGTTCACCGACCCTG
Source organism: Blastomonas sp. CCH1-A6 (assembly GCF_001556365.1). NCBI lineage: Bacteria > Pseudomonadati > Pseudomonadota > Alphaproteobacteria > Sphingomonadales > Blastomonadaceae > Blastomonas > Blastomonas sp. CCH1-A6. The sequence continues at coordinate 40,032 of NZ_LSIS01000076.1, forward strand.
CCGGAAACGCGATGGGGCTGGTCGAGCTGACCGCAGACGGGAAGACCAGGATCCCCTGATTTTTGCGCTGCCCAGGCCCGATTTTCCGCGCGTTTCGTTTGCCGTTCCCCCGGCCTTGCTGCTATGCAACATCGCAGCAATAATCGGGGGAGCACGCGCGTGGCGATCGACTTCAAGGTGAACGGCAAACCGGTCAGCGTCGAGGCGGAGGCCGATACGCCTCTGCTCTGGGTGCTGCGCGAGGAGCTCGCGCTGACCGGCACCAAATTCGGCTGCGGCATCGCCGCCTGCGGCGCGTGCTCGGTGCATGTCGATGGTGAACTGACGCGCTCGTGCAGCGTGCCGCTCGCCGACATGGCGGGCAAGTCGGTCACCACCATCGAGGGGCTGAAAGGGGCCGATGGCACGCTGCATGCGGTGCAGCAGGCCTGGATCGAGGCGCAGGTGCCGCAATGCGGCTATTGCCAGTCGGGCCAGATCATGGCGGCGGTGGCGCTGATCGAGCGCACCGGCAGCCCGAGCGACGAACAGATCGACGAGGCAATGACCAATATCTGCCGCTGCGGCACCTATCCGCGCATCCGCAAGGCAATCCTCGCCGCGACCGGCAAGGCTGCCGCTGCCACGAGCGCGCCTGCGACTGCACCGGCGATGGGAGAGGCATGATGGCGGACAATCCCAATCCCGATATGGACGTGATGGAGCCGGCAGCACCGGTGAAGAAGAAGCGCGGCATCGTGCGCCGCGCGTTTCTGGTCGGCGGCGCGCTGCTGGTCGGCGGCGGCGTGTTTGGCGTATACTGGTCGGATCGTTCGGCCAATGCCCGCGCCAAGGCGCTGACCGAGACGGGCAACGACTACAATTTCCTCAGCTGGATGAAGATCGCCGAGGACGACACGGTCACCGTCTACTCGCCGCATATCGATTTCGGCCAGGGCACGCACACCGCGATGGGGCAGATGCTCGCCGACGAGCTCGATGCCGACTGGTCCATGGTGAAGGTCGAGCAGGCCCCGGCGGACCTGTCCTTTGCCAATGCCGCGCTGGGCCGCGGTTTCCTGCTCAGCGATTCGTCGATGCCGGGCGTGATCAACGCGCTGCCCAATGCGGTCATGGCGATGCTCGCGCGCTCGATGCCGCTGCAGATCACCGGCGGCTCGTCGGCGGTGCGCTTTACGGGACAGGTCGGCATGCGCGTGGTCGGTGCTTCGGTGCGCCTTGCGCTGATCGAGGAAGCCGCCGACCGGCTCGGCGTTCCGGCGAGCGAGTTGACCACGGCAGACAGCAAGGTCATCCACGCCAAGTCGGGCAAGTCGCTGCGCTATGGCGAACTGGCCGCCGGTGCAGCGGAGCGCTCGCTGACCGGCTCGCCCGAACTCAAGTCGGCCAAGGACTACAAGCTGATCGGCAAGCCCGTTCCGCGCATCGACATTCCCGCCAAGGTGGATGGCAGCGCCAAATACGGTATCGATCTGGTGCTCCCTGACATGCGCGTCGCCACCATTGCTGCAGCGCCGGTGCGCGGTGGCAAGCTGGTTTCGGTCGATGAAAAGCCCGCGCTGGCCGTGGCCGGCGTCGAGAAGGTGATCAAGCTCGAAGACGCCGTTGTCGTCGTCGCCAAGCGCTATTGGCAGGCGCTCAAGGGCCTGCAGGCACTGACCCCCAAATTCTCCGATGGCGGGCATGGCAATCTGACCAGCGAGACGATCCATGCCGCGCAGGTCAAGCTGCGCCAGACCGGTGAGCCCGAGGGCGAGGCGGGCGATGGCGATGTCGACGCAGCGTTCAAGGCGCCGGGGGCGAAGCTCGTCACCGCCGATTACCGCGTGCCCTTCCTGCACCATGCGATGATGGAGCCGTTCGCGCTGACCGGCCATTACAAGAACGGAAAGCTGACGCTCTGGGGCGGCCTGCAGGACCCGCTGACCACACGCGATCGCGCTGCCAAGGCCGCCGGGCTGGGCATCGACGATGTCGCGTTCAACCCGATGATCATGGGTGGCGGCTTCGGTCGGCGCTTCCCCAATGTCACCGAGATCATCGACCAGGTGGCGGTCATCGCCAAGCAGGTGCCCTATCCGGTCAAGCTGGTCTGGAGCCGCGAGGAGGAGGTGCGCCACGGCACCTATCGCCCGCAATCGTCGAGCCAGTTCAAGGCATCGCTGGGCGAGGACGGCAAGATCACGGCATGGCAGGCCGATTATGTCCAGAGCGACACCGCCGAGGGCGAGGTGACATTCATCTACGACATTCCCGCCGTATCGCGCCGCCATTTCAAATATCAGTCGAACCAGAATGATGGGCCCTGGCGCTCGGTCAATTCGACCCAGTTCGGCTTCTACAACGAAAGCTTCATCGACGAGCTGGCGAAGGCGGCGGGCGAGGACCCGTACCAGTTCCGCCGCAAGCACCTGGCCGAAGGATCGCGCCACCGCGCGGTGCTCGACATGGTCGCCAAGCGTTCGGGCTGGGGCACGCCGCTGCCCGAAGGCACTGGGCGCGGCATCGCGATCGTCGAGAGCTTCGGCACCATCGTCGCCGAGGTGGTCGAGGCGACGGTCAAGGAAGATGGCCGTCCCAAGGTGCTCAAGGCCTGGGCGGTGGTCGATTGCGGCACGACGGTGAACCCGCTCAACGCCGAGGCGCAGATTGCGGGCGGGCTGATCATGGGTCTTTCCTCTGCGATCGGAGAAGAGATCACGCTCGACAAGGGCGCGGTGGTGCAGAGCAACTTCAACGATTACGAGCTGATCAGGCTGGCCGATGCGCCGCCGCAGATCGATGTGCATTTCATCGAAAGCGGCGCGAAGATCGGCGGCATCGGCGAGCCCGGGCTGCCGCCCGCGACGCCCGCGCTCGCCAATGCGCTGTTCGCCGCGACCGGCAAGCGCATTCGCACCCTGCCACTGCGCGATCAGGCCAAAGCCTGATCGCCGCGCGCGCGATGGCGCTGTTCGGCTGGTGCGCGGTCATCCTGGCCGCAGGTGCAGGCCGTCGCTTTGGTGGGGCCAAGCTGCTTGCGCCGCTCGATGGCGTGCCGATGATCCGCCGCACTGCCCAGGCAGTGACAGCCGGGGGTTTCGATGAGGTGCGGATTGTGGTCGGC
>NZ_LSIS01000077.1:0-17718 GCF_001556365.1 Blastomonas sp. CCH1-A6
CCGACGATCGGCCGGTCAAGCTCTCCGTGGAGCTGCCCGCCGCCGTGCATCGCGACTTGCAAGCCTATGCCGCCGCGCTCGCGGCCGAGACCGGGGGAGCGCCGGTCCCGCCCGACAAGCTGGTCGCGCCGATGCTCACCCGTTTCATGGAAACCGACCGCGCCTTTCGCCGGCACCGCGCGCAGGGGAAATGAGCGCGCTGCTGCCGTCAGTTGCCCATGAACTTCTTGAAACGCTCCCGGCTTTCCGCTTCGATCACGGCCTGCTCGGCGTTGGCGCACTCGTTGCCGCGCGCCGTTCCTTCCGCGCATTGCGCCACGACCTGCCGCGCTTCATCGAGATGCGCCGCGAAATATTGGGTGCCGCGCGGCTCGGCTGGCGTCGGGGTAGCGGCCGGACCGGAGATAATCGCCGGCCGCTTGACGGGCGCGATCAACGGGCGGAGGACGAAGCCCGCCCCGAACCCGATGATGAGCGTGACCAGCACGATGATGAGTGTCTTTCCTGGCGTCATGACGGCTCCTTTCCCGGTTGCTGAAACGGTGGTTGCGGCCCAGGCACAGACGGCAGCGAATAGCGGGCGGTGACGAACTCAAGAAAACGGCGCAGCACCGGATTTTCATTATCTTCGCGCCAATAGCCCGAGAACCCAATACGTGTGTGCCCGTTGCCCTCGTGGACCTCGCGGAAAACCACGCCGGGGATATGGATGCCGAGTGCGGATTCCGCGACGATCGAGATGTGCCCGCCGAACGCAATGACGCTCAGAACGGTATCTCTCCCGATGTCGTCCATGTCGATCTCCGGTGAGTAGCCCGGCATCCCGAGCTTGCCGAGGAGCATGTTGCGCGTCTCAGGTCCGGGGTCTCGCTCTGTCAGCAGGAACCGCTCGCCGACAAGATCGGGCCAATAGATGCGTTCGCGTGTTGCAAGCGGATGGTTTTCTGGCATCGCCACTAGAATGCGCTCGCTCCAGAGTGGGCGACTCTGAAGTCCAGAATATTGCGCCTCACCGATCATGATCGCGATGTCCAGCAGTCCGTTCTCAACTCCGGTCAACAGCATATCGCGGTCACGTTCAAAACCATGCAATTTCACATTGGAATAGCGTTCGCTGAACTCACGCAGGGTCGCGCGCAAATTGCCTGCGGAGAACGAGGTATAAAACCCAATGGTGAGTTTGCCGGCGTGCCCGTTATTAACCGCTCGAACCCAAGCATTAAGCTCTGAAAATTCTCTCACGATGCGCTGAGCCGTGCGCAGATAGTTCTCACCATTCGGTGTCAGGGTAGCTCCACGGGTCTTGCGATCGAACAGAGTCATGCCCAATCGCTTTTCCACTTCGAGAATCTGGCGGCTAAGCGTGGCCTGCTTGATGTTCAATACACGCGCCGCACGACTGAAACTGCCCGCTTCGGCCGCTGCAATTAGGTAACGAAGCTGGCGCAACTCAATCACTGGATCGCCTGCATTCTGCGCAAGCCGCCATCGAACTTCCATCACCACGCGATGTCTTGGAGACTGCCTTTAGCCATGCTGTGCGAGGGCAACATACCCAGCTTAACGCCGAAGAAGCATGACAAGAGTCGTAGGTATCAAACAGCATGGGTTGGCCCACTGCTATCTCAGGGGCCAATGGGGATGCAGTTCGTCAATCACAAAGGCGTGGCTGGCTACCCCGTCCGAGTGCCCCTCGGCGAGATGTGGATGATCCGGTGCCAAATCGTCATGGGCGTGCGCGAGAATTTCGGGGTCATCCACCGGCCAGATACGGAACGCGATCACCGTGCCGACCAGCGCCAGCACAGCGGACGCAGCGAGCGCCGCCCCCATGCCGTCCGCTGCCCCGACCTGACCCGTAAGCGGATATGCGACCAGCCAGCAGACGTGGCTCAGCGCGAACTGAGCGGCGAACAGTGCTGGGCGATCGTCCTCGCCGGATGAACGGCGCAGGAGGCGGCCGCCAGGTGTGATGCTCGCAGAATAAGCTATGCCCAGCACAGACCAGCCCGCGACGATCACACCCCAACTATTGGGCGAAGCATGGCGATGCCAGGCCAGGGCAAGCACAGCGAGCGCGACGGTCATCGCCGCAGCCGCCGCAAGCATCACCGTTCGATCAGGCAGCCTGTCGAGCACGCGCGGCAGCAGCAAAGCGGCCAACATCGAGCCGCCACCGAAAGCGGCGAGCGTGATCGCCACCTCCCGTTGGCCAAGTCCGAGCGCGGCCTGCACCAGCACCGGCGTATTGACGATCACCATCGCGCTCGCGGCGGCGGCGGCAAGCGTGACCGCCAGCAACCCGCGTAGCCGGGGCGTCCTCAGATAAAGCCGCGCGCCGCGCGTCGTGTTGTCATAGATGCCGCCTTTGGGTTTGACGGCTGTGGAACGAGGCAAAACCGTCGTCAGCACCAGCAGCGCCGAGCAGGCGAACCCAATCGCCGTGCCCGAGAACAGCCAATGGAAGTTAATCACCGTCAGCAGAGCTGCGGCCAGCATCGGGCTTGTCAGGCTCTCCATGTCATAGGCAAGGCGCGAGAGCGACAGCGCCCGAGTATAGTCTTTCTCCTCGGGCAGCACGTCGGGGATGGTAGCCTGGAAGGTCGGCGTGAAGCCGGCCGATGCCGATTGCAGCACGAAGATCAGAACATAGACCTGCCACACCTGATCCACGAACGGCAGCGCGAGCGCGACCAGCCCGCGGATCACGTCCATCGCCACGAGGAAGCTGCGGCGCGGCAAGCGGCTCGCATAAGCGCCGACGATCGGGGCGATGCCGATATAGGCGATCATCTTGATCGCCATTGCCGTGCCAAGCACGGCGCCTCCATCGGCCCCGGCGATGTCATAGGCCAACAGGCCGAGCGCAACCGTGGCGAGGCCGGTGCCGACCAGCGCGATGATCTGCGCCAGGAAAAGGTGGCGATAGGTTCGGTTGGCCAATACAGAGAGCATCAGAACCTCGTTCGATCTTAGGGGTTTAGCGGGCTGGTCATGCCGTCAGATAGCCATGAGCGGCCATCAGGACGGCGTAACGGCTGGCCTTTGCGATGGTGACGAGCAGGAGAAAACGCGAAAGCGGCGTGCGCAGAAAGCCGGCGATCAAGGTCAACGGATCGCCAATGATCGGCAGCCACGACAGCAGCAGGGAAAGCTCGCCGAACCGACGATAGCGCCGCTCCGCCTTTAGCATTGCGGTCTTCGTCACCGGAAACCAGCGCGCGCCGCGATGATGCGCCAGGAAGCGCCCCAACGCCCAATTGATCGTCGAACCCAGCACGTTGCCCATCGATGCGGCGAGAAGGAGCAAAGGCGGATCGAAGCGGCCCGAGGCCAACATCGCCAGCAATAGCAATTCCGATTGGGCAGGCAGTAGTGTCGCGGCGACCAGCGCGGTGAGAAAGAGGCCAGGATAGCCCAGCGTTATCAACTCGACATTTGGCAGCAGAATGCCCTCGCACATTTAACAAAGCACCTGCCGCCCCGCCACGTCGCACAGGTCGGGCAGCGCGGCGGGGACGATTCAGACGAGAGGTGGAGGCGTCAGACAACCCGCCTGACCTCACTATATTCACCCTGAGTGCGAAGCGTGATCGTGACGGGGGCACCGGAACGGTTGCGCCAGAACCAGCCGTGTTTGCCGTCGAACGCCGCAACCAATTCACCTTGCTCGCCTGTCGATTCCCGGCCCTTGCCATAACCGTGGTAAGAGATGCCCGGTGCATCGGCGTGCGTGTCAAAGTTGACGTGCCCGCCTTCAACCGACCAGTCGAACGCGATCCGCGCGCCTTTTGCGGCTGTCAGCTTGATCTCCGCGCCTTCGTTCGGCGCCAGCGTCAGGCTGGTCGTGTCGTTGCGGCCGGCAACCATGCTCGACACTGCTGGGGGAGCTGATGTCGATTGCGCACCACCATTGGCCGCTTGAACAACGAGTGCGCGCGCATTTTCCGCTCTGGCCGCGGCATCGGCGGCTGCATCGGCAGCGGCTTCCTCGGCGAGTTGCATCTTGACCTCGCCCATCTCGGTCAGGCCGAGCACCTTGCCGGCACCAGTTGGATCGACCCCATATTCGGAAGGCAGGATCACAACGGCCAGGATGGCTCCCGCAGTCGCGGCGGCGATAATCGTGGAGCGGATGAGTTGCTTTGAAGTCGGCAAATCTTCGAGGCGGGGCATCTGGGAATTGAACATTTGCATTACTCCTTGTTACGCGACCGCGAGGCCGGTGAGCTGGTAGCCGACGAGGATGAAGCCGGTAGTCATGAGGGCGACGTTGGCGGCGTAGGCGTGGCGATGGAAACTGCTCGTCCGGCGCCAGAAGCCCATGAGGATCAGAATGGCCGCAAGCGCGAGGAGCTGGCCGATTTCGACGCCGATGTTGAACGCGATCAGGTTCGCAAACAGGCCGTCCGGCGAAATCTCGAACTCAAGAATCTTGGTTGCCAGACCAAAGCCGTGGAAGAAGCCGAAGATCAGCGTCGCCCACTTCGTATTGGGCTGGAAGCCGAACCAGCGCTGGAATGCGCCCAGGTTATCGAGCGCCTTGTAAACCACCGACAGACCAATGATCGCGTCGATGATATAGGCGTTGGCGCTGATCCCGGTGAGGACGCCAAATAGCATCGTCGTCGAATGACCGATCGCGAACAACGTCACATAAAGGCCGATGTCCTTCATCCGGTAGAGGAAGAAGATCACGCCGAACAGGAACAGCAGATGGTCGTATCCCGTGACCATGTGCTTGGCGCCCAGATAGACGAAGGGCATGAACAGGACGCCGCTGCTTTCCTGAATATAGCCCTGATCACCTTCCGCCACGCCGTGCGCAAAGGCATCGAAACCGAAGCAGAAAGTCAGCGCGATAATGCCGAGCGTAAGACTCAGCCTGTTTCGCAAGGCGTTCTCGAAAATGGTTGCGTAGAGACTCATGAAAAACTCCTTTCCGGTCTCCCACGCGCCGGGGGGCATGTGGCGCGTGGGAGTGGCTGACTCAGGCTTGCGCCGGAGCCGTATCGGGGGATGAATGTTCGCCTTCCGGGCGCGCTTCGCGACCGTGAACGAGGCGATAGAGCGCGGGCAGGACAAGCAGTGTCAGCAGCGTCGAGGAGATGATGCCGCCGATCACCACCGTCGCCAGCGGCCTTTGAACCTCCGCGCCCGCGCCGACGTTGAATGCCATCGGCACGAAACCGAGGCTTGCCACCAGCGCCGTCATCAGCACTGGTCGCAGTCTTGTAAGCGCGCCTTCGCGGATCGAGTCCTCAAGATCGCTGCCGGTGGCGCGGAGTTGACGGATGAAGCTCAGCATCACCACGCCGTTCAGCACCGCCACGCCCGACAGTGCGATGAACCCGACGCCCGCCGAGATCGACAGCGGCATTCCCCGGATCAGCAGCGCCGCCACGCCGCCGGTCAGCGCCAGCGGCACGCCCGAAAAGACGATGGCGGAGTCCCTGGCGGATCGGAACAACCCGTAGAGGAGCCCGAAGATCAGCAGCAGTGCGGCGGGCACGACCAGGCGCAGCCGTTCGGCCGCCGAGATCAATTGCTCGAACGTACCGCCATAGCTTACCCAATAGCCGGAAGGGACTTCAACCTCCGCATCGACCTTCTGTCGCAACTCCTCAACGAACGAGCCGAGATCGCGGCCTCGGACATTGGTGGTCACGACCACACGCCGCTTGCCGTCCTCGCGGCTGATCTGGTTCGGGCCGATTACAACCTCGACTTTAGCCACATCGGCAAGCGGCACGAACCCCCGCGGACCGGTGCCATCGCCTGACAACGGAATTCGCAACCTCCCGATTTCGTCGGCTTTGCTTCTGATGTCCTCGGGTAATCGCACGATTACCGGAAAGCGACGATCGCCCTCGAATATTTGGCCGGCTTCCCGGCCGCCGATCGAGACGGCCACCACATCCTGAATATCGCCAATGTTAAGACCAAGTCGCGCTAGCGCCGCCCGGTCAGGCGTGATTTGGAGGACAGGCAAGCCTGTCACCTGTTCGACGCTCACATCTTGAGCGCCCTCGATCCCGCTCACCACACCTTCGACCGACTGGCCGATCTCCAGAAGGCGATCGAGATCATCGCCAAACACCTTGATCGCCACATCGGCCCGGACGCCCGACAGCAGCTCGTTGAACCGCATCTGGATGGGCTGGGTGAACTCATAATTATTGCCGGGGATGGCGGCGGCTGCTTCCCGCATCTCGCGGACCAGCTCGGCCTTGGGCTTGCGCGGGTCCGGCCATTCGCTGCGATTCTTGAGTATGATAAAGGTGTCGGCGACCGACGGCGGCATCGGATCAGTCGCCACTTCGGCAGTGCCGATCTTGGCGACGATCCGCTCGACTTCGGGGAATCGCTTCAATCGCGCTTCGAGCGTGGTCTGCATCTCTAGCGCCTGGCTGAGACTGGTGCCGGGGATGCGCAGTGCGTGAAGTGCGATGTCGCCCTCATCGAGATTGGGAACGAACTCCGATCCCATACGCGTCGAGGCAATGCCTGCGATGGCGACCAGCGCCACCGCACCCGCGATGAACGCGACCCGCAGCCGCAAGGCGGTATCGAGCGCAGGCGCATAGAGTTTGCGCGCCCAGCCCATGAGGCGACTTTCCTTCTCCTCGACCTTGCCGGTAACGAACAGCGCGATCGCCGCCGGCACGAAGCTCAACGACAGGATCAGCGCGAAGGTGAGCGCCATGACGACGGTGATCGCCATTGGGTGGAACATCTTTCCTTCGACGCCGGTGAGCGCGAAAATCGGCACATAGACCAGCGCGATGATGAGCATCCCGAATAGGGAGGGCCGAATGACCTCGGACGTGGCCGATGCCGCAAGCGCAAAGCGCTCCTCGCGTTCGAGGAGACGCCCTAATCGGTGCTGCGCCTCGCCGAATCGCCGCAGGCAGTTTTCGACGATGATAACCGCGCCATCGACGATGAGGCCAAAGTCCAGCGCACCCAGGCTCATGAGATTGCCCGATACGCCCGCGCGGAGCATCCCGGTGATCGTCATCAGCATGGTGATCGGAATGACCGCCGCCGTGATGAGCGCCGCGCGGATATTGCCCAGCAGCAGGAACAGCACGACGATGACGAGCAGCGCGCCTTCGAGCAGGTTCTTCTCGACAGTCCAGACCGCCCGTTCGACAAGATCGGTGCGGTCATAGATCGCCACGGCCTTCACGCCCGCCGGCAGTGCCTTGGCCGCTTCTTCAAGCCGTGCGGCTGCCGCGCGGGCGACGACCCGGCTGTTCTCGCCGGCGAGCATGAACACGGTGCCGAGCACCACTTCCTGCCCGTTTTCAGTCGCGGCTCCGGTCCGCAACTCCTCGCCCATCCCGACATCGGCCACATCGGCGATGCGGATCGGCACGCCGCCGCGATTGGTGACAATGATCGACTTGAGATCGTCGATGCCCGAAGCCTGACCCGGCACGCGGACCAGATATTGCTCGCCATAGCGCTCGACATAGCCTGCACCGACATTGGCATTGTTGCGGCCGAGCGCATCGACCACATCATTGAGCGTCAGGCCATAGGCCGAGAGCCGGTCGGGCAGCGGCGTCACATGATATTGCCGCTCATAGCCGCCGATACTGTTGACCTCGGTGACGCCGGGCGTGTTGCGGAGTTGCGGCCGGATCACCCAATCCTGAAGCGTGCGCAAATCCTCTGGCGTATAACGGCTGCCATCGGGCTTGCGGGCGTTCGGCGCGGCCTCCAGCGTATACATGAAGATCTCGCCCAACCCGGTCGCGATCGGCCCCATTTCCGGGATGACGCCTTGGGGAAGCTGGTCGCGTGCGGTCTGGAGCCGCTCGTTGATGAGCTGGCGCGCGAAATAGATGTTGGTGCCATCCTCGAACACCGCCGTCACCTGGGAGAGACCATAGCGTGACACCGAGCGCGTATATTGGAGGCCCGGCAGGCCGGCGATCGCCGTCTCGACCGGAAAGGTTACGCGCTGCTCTGATTCAAGCGGCGAGAAGCCGGTCGCCTCGCTGTTGATCTGTACCTGGACGTTGGTGATGTCGGGCGTCGCGTCGATCGGCAGGCGCTGGAAGGCCCAGACGCCGATACCGCACAGTAGCACGACGATGGCGAGCACTGCCCAGCGGAAGCGGATCGCGCCCGAGATGAGGCGTTCGAGAAGCTCGGAACGCACAGGCGTTTCGTTCTCAATGGTCATGGCTGGCCCCCGACTTGTCGATGTCGGCACGGATAAGGAAAGCGCCGTCGGTTACATATTCGGTGCCCGGCTCAAGGCCGCCCAGCACCTCGGTCCATTCGGGCGTGCGCCGCCCGACCTCCAGCATTCGCACTTCATAGGTGTTACCGACCTTCGCATAGACCACCTCGAAATCTCGGAAGCGCTGGATCGCCTTCGTCTGGACCGCCAGAGGCACTTGCGCCTTGGCAACGGCAAACGATCCCTCGACGCCCATTCCAGGTCGGAAGCCGCGACTGAGGGACGTCGGCACTTCGACATGTGCCATAACCGTCTGGCTCGCCACGTCCGCCGTTGGCAGCACCGCTTCCACCCTGCCCTGAAAGCTGTTGTCGCCAGCAAGGTTGCGCACCCGCACGCTTTGCCCGACGCGGACGCGTTCCGCATCTCGCGGATACACGAAGAACTCGGCATGAAGTTTTGTGGGATCGGCGATCACGATTACTGCTCGATCGCCGGTGGTATCGCCGACATTCGCGTTCTTTTCGACGATGACGCCGCTGATCGGAGCGGACACCGTGTAGGTTTGCAGCGAATGACTGGATTCAACCCGGAACAGGGTTTGTCCGCGTTGGATCGCTTGTCCCAACTGGCCCGACATCGACACTATTTGTCCGGGCAGGCGCGCTCGCACCTCGGCCCGACCTTCCGGCGTGGTTTCAATCCTGCCGGCCATGTCGATTAGCTCAGCTACACTGGCGGAACCCGCACGCTCGGTCTGCACGCCTCCGGCCCGCGCAGCCTCGGCCGAAATCGTCGTGCGGCCCTCATAGGAAGCATAGGACCAGTTGTGTGTTCGCCCGCCTTCGACAGCGCGAACCTTCACATCGAAGGAGTGCGGTTCAGTGACGACGCCATTGCCGCGCAGGAAATCTTCCTGCGGCTGGAAAGCGAAACGGTCCACCTTGCCGCCAAGACGCTTCTGCTCAAGTGTGAGCCGGACTTCGCTCGGTGAAAGCGGTTTACCGTCCCGGTAGGGATAGAGCCGATACTCCGGCTCGACGCCATCCTCGAAGATAGTGATCTCGACCGCGAAATCGCCATCGCGCAGCATGCGCCCGCGATGCGGCCCGCGTTCATAGTCGTCGGCGGCAGCGGCCGCCTGGGGTTCGGCCGCCTCGTTGGTGGCATTGGGTTCGCCGCATCCTGCGAGCAAGGTAAGCGCGAGCAGCGAGCTTGCGAAAAGTAAGGATCGTTTCATCAGCGGTTCTCCGCATTGGAAAGCAGGGAAACATGGCGGCCGGTCAGCCGGTCGAGGCGGGCACCCGAGAGATGGAAGCTGCGCAGCAGTTCAACACGGCGGGAGCGCGCATCGAACAGCGCCTGCTGGGCCTGGTTCACTTCGAGAAAGGTGAAGGCGGTGCCGCCACGCGCGAAGCCGTCACGAACCAGCGTCACCGCACGCCGGGCGCTTGGCAGCACCTCTCGATCTATTCGTGTGATCTCGGCAACGATCGCGGCTCGTTCGGCAACGAGGCGGTTGACCTCTCGTTCGATCTGGACGCGCGTGACGGCGATCTCTGCTTCGGCCGCCTGGGCCTCGGCGTTGGCACGCAGAACATTGCCGCGATTGGCTGTGCGGCTACCCAGCGGAATAGATCCGCCGATCATGATCGCGACATCGTTGCCCTGACCAAAATGGCGGACGCCAACGCGGGCAGTCGGATCACTGACATTACCAGTTTCAGCAAGCCGAATTCGTGCCCCGGCGGCGTCCCGTTCGGCGCTGAGCAGTGCGAGGTCAGGACTGTTCTCGGCATCCGCTGGCGTCGCCGTGAACGTGGCGAAAGCTGCGTCATCGAGGCTGTAGTCGGCGGTTCCCCCCCAATATGAGGCCAGCGCGGCACGGGCAATTCGTGCTCTTTCGCGCGCCTGATCGAGAGCGATCCGCGCTTGCGCCACGGCTGTCCGGGCGCGTTCAGCGGAAAACAGCGGATCGAGCGCGCGCCCGACGCGACGGCCTACCTCCGCCTCAACGCGCAGGGCTTCGGTATGTCGTTGCTCCGCGATGGAGATTTCGGCTTCCGCTACCTGGGCTTCGACCCATGTGGCCTGGACCTGTGCCAGCAAGTCCAGCATCCGCAGGCGATTGCGTGTCGAAGCGACACCGATCTCCGAGCGGGCTGCGCCAATGCGGGCTTCCCGCTTGCCGCCCCGTTCCCAGGTCCGCTCATACCATGCGGTCGTCTGTGACCGTTCGATGGGCGAATAGGGGCCGGTGCCCGCGAAATCCTCGGCGTCAACGCCGATGACATCGCGCGGTCGCACATCGGCCTGAGTAACAGCGGCCTCAGCCGCCTGGAGGCGGGCCGCATTTACCGCCACCGTGGGGTCGCCAGTTGCGACCTTCGACAGAGCGTCGGATAGGCTAAGTTCCTGCGCCGCTCCGATGGATGGAGCGGACAGGGCCGCGAACGCCGCGCTTATCGCAAGCGCGCGCCGCAAACGCGCCGACGGGCGCGTAATGATAACTGAAAACATGACAAATCGGCCTCACGAACAGGCGTGGCATAAGCCGCGCCTAATTCGACGCGACGGTTCTAGATGCGATTTGCGATGTTTTTAGGCGGCCGTTCAGGCCCGTAAATCAGGATATCAGGCAATCGGTCGTCAGCCGTAAGAGGCTGAGACAATGATGCCTGGAAAAGCCCAGAATCGCCCTGCGATCCAAGAGCCGGCAACGACGATCCCGCATCGCCATGATGGTGATGCCCAGCACCGGACTGATGATTGGGCACGCTTCCGGCATCATCCGGGTTCGTAGTATCCGAATGCCCATCACCATGATCGCTCATGTCTGAGGCGATAATGCTGAGCGGCAGATGTTCGTGATCGGCACTCACATCATTTTGATGTTGAAAGCGATCGACGATGCTGGTCATGCCTACACCCGCAAAGACGAGCGTCAGCGCGATGCAAAGCATCGAGCAGAGCCGAAATGGCGGAAATTGAATCAGGCGAGCCACCGGCATCACGCTATAGAGTTAGCCGGAAGCGCGCAAGTATCGCGCATCGTAGTATTTTCGCTACGCGGAGCGAGCCGATCAAGCCTCTCGCAGCCAGGGCAATCCGGTGAGTGGGCGGTAGGGCATGTTCTTTTGCGATTGACTCGATCTGGCATCAGCGATCTATTGTCGGGCATGGGGAACGCGATCTCCCCACGAGGCGACAGGCTGAAGAATCGCGTCCTACTTCTTGGAAGGACGCATCATGCCTGTTTTGAACACGATCTCATCGGATAAGCTCGCTCGCCTGATCGGTATCCCGACCGGGCCAGCGTTCATTGACGTCCGGCCGGACGAAGTATTCGCGGCCGAACCGCTGCTCGTTCCCGGAACATTGCGGCGATCCGCGGTCGATGTCACTACGTGGGCGGCGGCGTTTCGCGGTCGCTCTGCCGTGATCGCCTGCCGTGACGGTGGCTCGCTCAGCCAGGGCGTCGCAGCGCGCCTGCGCCATGAAGGGGTTTCGGCGGAGGCGCTCGAAGGCGGCGTTGCCGGTTGGGCTGCTGCCGGCCTGCCGATGGTGCCGGAAACCGTCCTGCCTCCGCGCGATACGGAAGGCCGTACAATCTGGGTGACGCGTGGTCGGCCGAAGGTGGACCGGATCGCCTGTCCTTGGCTGATCCGCCGCTTCGTCGATCCGAGCGCGATATTCCTCTTCGTCGCACCCTCCGAAGTTGAGGGCGTCGCCGAGCGCTTCACCGCCGCGCCCTTCGATATCGAAGGCGCTGGCGTGACATGGAGCCATCGCGGCGAGTCCTGCACCTTCGACGTGATGGTCGAGGCGTTCGGCCTTGGCGGCTACGGGCCGCTAACGCGTCTCGCGCCGATCGTGCGCGGGGCCGATACGGGTCGCCCCGATCTCGTACCGGAATCGGCGGGCCTGCTGGCCGCATCGCTCGGCCTGTCGCGCATGTTCGCAGACGATCAGGAACAGCTCGAAGCCGGGATGCTGCTCTATGATGCTTTTTTCCGCTGGTGCCGCGATGCGACCGACGAGACCCACAACTGGGTATCGCACCAGCCCGCCAAGGCGCGCGTCAAGGGCAAGGTGCGGTCATGAGCGGGTTGGTCGTGGAAATCCCAGCCGATATGGCGAGACTGCCGGAGGATCACGGCGTCTCCTTCCGCGAGGCCGTCAAGGTCTGGGCGCGGATCGCATCGCTGAGCTTCGGCGGGCCAGCCGGGCAGATCGCGGTGATGCACCGCATCCTTGTCGACGAGAAGCGTTGGATCGGCGAGGAGCGCTTCCTGCACGCGCTCAACTATTGCATGTTGCTTCCCGGTCCCGAGGCGCAGCAACTCGCGGCCTATATCGGCTGGCTGCTCCACAAGACGAAGGGCGGGCTGGTCGCGGGAGCCTTGTTCGTGCTCCCCGGTTTTCTGTCGATTCTGCTGCTCAGCTATCTTTACGTGTTGCTTGGTCATGCCCCGGCGATCACCGGCCTGTTCTTCGGTCTCAAGGCGGCGGTGCTCGCGGTGGTTGTCCAGGCGGTGGTGCGCGTCGGCTCGCGTGCGATCAGGAATAATGTGATGCGCGGGCTCGCGGCAGCGGCGTTCGTCGCGATCTTCTTCTTCGATGCCCCGTTTCCGCTGATCGTCTTCACTGCCGCCATTATCGGCTACCTCGGCGGGCGCAACGGGATCGCTGCCTTCCAGGGCGGCGGCGGACATGGGCTGGCCAGCGGCGATGTCGTCCACGACAAGGATACCGCACTCGGTGAGGGATTGCCCGACCATGCCCGGCCCAATCTCGCCTGGTCGCTCAAGATTTCGGGAGCATTCCTCATATTGTGGCTGACGCCGCTGATCCTGCTGTTCGCGCTGGCCGGTCCGGACAATGTGTTCACGCACATCGCGGCCTTCTTCAGCCAGATGGCGGTCGTGACCTTCGGCGGCGCCTATTCGGTGCTAGCCTATGTCGCGCAGGAAGCGGTCGGCACCTATGGCTGGCTCAAGCCCGGCGAGATGCTCGACGGCCTGGGACTCGCCGAGACGACGCCGGGGCCGCTCATCATGGTGACGCAGTTCGTCGGCTTCCTCGCCGCGTTCCGTGATGCGGGCGCGATGCCGCCGCTCCTCGCCGCCACACTCGGCGCGATCCTCACGACCTGGGTGACGTTTATGCCTTGTTTTCTGTGGATATTCGCGGGCGCGCCGTTCATCGAGCGGCTGCGCGGCAACCGGGCACTTTCGGCTGCGCTGGGAGCGATCACGGCCGCCGTGGTCGGCGTAATCCTCAATCTGGCGATCTGGTTCGCGATCCATACGCTGTTTCGCGAGGTTCATCAGGTCCGATTCTCGGGCCTCGCTTTCGATATTCCGGTAGCGGCTTCTCTCCAGATTCCCGCGCTGCTGCTCGCGGCGGGCGCGGCGATCGCTGTGTTCCGGTTCAAGGCCGGCATGATCCCTACGCTGGCTGTCACGTCCGCTATTGGCGTGGCGCTCTATCTGTCGGGCGCCATTCAATGAGCTTCCGTTTCGAGGAGACGAAAATGAAAACCATGATCGCATTCAGCCTGGCGGGTCTTCTGGCGCTTGGCGCCCGGGCGCAGGCGGCCGAGCCTTGGGCGCAGGCGGTCGCAGCCACGATCGGCAAGGCCGGCACCGAGATGCCCGGTGGGGTCTATCGTATCGGCTTGCCGCGCAGCGATCTCAGCGTGACGCTCGACGGTGTGAGCTTAAAGCCCGCGCTGGCGCTCGGGTCCTGGCTGGCCTTCGTCGGACATGGCCAGGGTCAAGCGATGGTGATGGGCGATCTCGTGCTCACCGACACCGAAGTGAACACGGTGATGGCGAAACTCGTCGCCGGGGGCATCGAGATCACCGCGCTCCACAACCATCTCCTGCGCAACAACCCGCACACCATGTACATGCACATCGCGGGCCATGGCGATCCCGTACAACTGGCAAAAGCGCTGCACGATGCCCTGGCGCTGAGCGGCACGTCGCTGACGGCCCCGGCTGCGGCAAGCCCGGCGGCGTCCGAGACAATCGACCTCGACACCGCCGCGCTCGATCGCATCCTTGGCCACAAGGGCAAGATCGGCGGCGGTGTCTACGCGTTCGGCATCCCCCGCGCCGAAACGCCGCGTGATGGCGGCATGGCGCTGCCACCGGCAATGGGAGCGGCGATCGCTATCAACTTCCAGCCGACTGGCGGCGGCAAGGCCGCGATCACCGGCGACTTCGTGCTTACGGCCGCCGAGGTGAACCCGGTGCTCAGGGCGCTGCGCGAGAACGGTATCGAGGTGACGGCGCTACATAACCATATGCTCGACGATGAACCGCGCCTGTTCTTCATGCATTTCTGGGCCAACGACGATGCGCAGAAGCTCGCTCATGGGTTGGCGGCAGCGCTCGGCCATGTGGCGATCACTAGGCAATTAGCAATGCGATAAACATCAAAGATACTTGGCCAATTCGCCGAGCTTCGCCAGTTCGTCGCGCGTAGCCTTGGGCAACGGGCCAACCAGTTCCTCCAGGTGATGCTCGATATGATCGCGCACCAGTAATGTCTTGGTCTTGTCGAGTGCCGCGATTACCGCCTGCATCTGCTGAGCCGTCTGAAGACCATCACGTCCTTCCGCAACCATCTCCACAATCTTGGCGAGATGACCTTGCGCGCGCTTCAGGCGATTGATCAGGTCAGGATTGGCAGCATGACTCATCGTTCGCTCCTTGCTTCAGCGCGGCAATGCTTGCCATCCGTGAAACGCCACATAGAGACCAACAACGAGGATGACAGTGCCCGATACATAAGGCGCTCTGCGGACGATCTCACCGAAGCCGCTCCAACGCTTCGACACTTGCCTCACGCTCACCGCCGCGATCACGCCCGATGCAACCATCGTGATGGCAAGCCCGATGCTGAAGCACAGGACCAGCACGGCGCCAAGTGTCAACCGTTGGAGCTGGAGGCAGAGCAATAGCACCGTGATCGCGCCGGGACAGGGAATGAGTCCGCCGGTCAGCCCAAACAGAACGATCTGGCCGGTGGTGACATTCTGGTTTGTAAAGCGGCGACGAATATCCTCGGCATGTTCCATCTCATGCGCGTCCATGAACCCGCCGGTCGCAATTTCCAGTCCGCGTTCCTCGGCTTCTCTTGGTTCCTCATGATGATGATCGTGACCGTGAGGATGGTGATTGCCATGATGTTTATGGCCATGGTCATGGTCAGGGTGATGATAGTGTTCACCGGCGATTTGCTCGCGGCGCGTGCGCCAAAGCATCCACCCGGCGATTACGACGATGAGCACGCCCGATGCGAATTGGAAATAGGATTCGGTGGCTTCGGCGTTGAGGCCGCCAAACAGCCACATACCGCCCAGCGCCACAATCCAGACAACTGCCGTGTGGGAAATGGTTGCGGAAAGGCCAAGCAACACGGCTTGTCGCACTGTCCCCCTGACCGCGATGATGAACGCCGCCATCATTGTTTTGGAATGGCCGGGTTCCAACCCGTGCAATGCCCCCAAGAGAATAGCGGTTGGGACGAACAGCCACGCATGAGCGGCACTTTGCTGGAGCAGGTCGGAGAGCGATTGCATTTGTGCTGCTTAACACCAACGCGGCATGGAGGCTATCCTATCCCCTAGGGGGGGATATGGATTGCGATTTGATGTGAGGTGGGCTGCACAGGCCATTGCATCGGGATTATATCAGACGGTGATTTATGCGGCCGCTTTGTGGTCGGTATGCGATTTAATCAGCGCATTGCCGATAGGAGTAATCTGCCACCATGCCAGAAGATCACTTGGGCCGGCGTGTGTTTGGGCGAATCCCCGTTTCGTTAACATGACAAGCGCTGGATCGCTCGCCGAAGCGAGGAACCCCTTATCCTCAGGCGGCAACGCCGCAAGCTCGGTCAACGCATCCCATTCGGCGGCGGGCAGTAAGCCATTGCTGGCAGGAGCCACTTCCTTGATCGGAATGGGCTCGGCCGCTTTGCGCCGCTTGCGGGGAGCGGACTTGGTTTCACCGGCCAGCGCGGAGGCGATACGACGGCCTACGCGATTGGCGGCCTTCACCGATGGATCATGCTGAACATGGGCATAGATCATCGTTGAGCGCAGATTTGCATGGCCGAGGATCGCGCCCGTCAGCGCCAGCGCCTCGCCGTGCGAAGTGGCCGTAGCGCCGACCGTATGACGCAGCGTATGGGGGGTGACGCCGGACAGTTCGGCCTTCCTCACGATCTTCGGCCAGACGTTCTTGGTGCCCTGGAAATAGCTGTCACCTTCATCGGCGGGGAATACGTAATTCTTGCCGTCCACCTTCTCGATGCCTTTGAGCAAAATCGCCGCCGCGAGGCAGAGCGGACGGATCGACTTGCCGGTCTTGCTGTCGTCGAGAACGAGCAGGCCATTCTCCAGATCGACCTCATCCCATTTCAACTCCGCGATTTCATTGCGGCGGCAGCCAGTCAACACCCACAGCCGGGTAATGTTGAGCGCCTTGATGTTGATGCCATCGGTTTCCAATGCGTCACAGGCCGCACCGAGGCGCGCGACTTCCTCAAGTGTGAGGAAGCGTGTGCGCTTGTTGTCGGACTTGTTCACCACCGCCTTCTCGCAGGGGTTGGCTACGACGATCTCATGTCGCTTGGCGAAGCTGAACACGGCCGACAAATCGCGGAACACCTTGCGCGCCGCACCAGCGCCACCCTTGACGATAATTCGCGTGCGCGGCCCCGTCTTCTCATTCTTCGCCGTCTTGCCACCTTCGACATCGCGAAAGAATCGCTCGATATCGGCGGCGTTGACTTCCGTCACGCGCTTGTGGCCGAGCAGCGGCACGACATGGTGGCGCAGCCGAGCGATGGTGTATTTCTTGGTCAAGGGCTTCATCGGCTGGCCCTGGCGTTTGCCGCGCTGGATGAAACAGCCTTCCTTCTCATAGCGGTCGACCAGCCCGCTCATCTTCATCTCGGCCCGTTTTGCGTTGCGCTTGTTCGCAGGATCATCGCCGACAGTGGCGGCGGCGAGCAGTTCCTTTGCCTTCCTTCTGGCTTGCTCCACCGTCAGGGTTCCGAAGCGGCCGACCGTCATGAACCGGCGCGGTGCGGTGCGGCCACCGCCCTCCGCGCGATAGCGAATGATGAAAGTCTTTCGGTCGGTTGTCGCTATGCGAACACCAAACCCGGATAACTCGCTATCCCAAATCTCATAGCGTTCCGAGCGCGCGCCGGCTGCATCGACGACCGTTTTCGTCAGCTTGACCGATTTTTCTTCCGCCATTTTCTTGCGACCTCCGGGCGATCCCGCCCTCGAATTGGTGTCCACATGGTGTCCACCAAAAGAGAAAAATGTGGGTTTCCTCTAGGATCGCTCTAGCGTAGTTTTATGTAGAAAACAAACTGATAATCAGTGATTTAATCGTAGAGTAGCGAACTATGGCGCAGACCTGAGGGATAGTTGATGCAACCTTGCCAAGGTTGGGGTCGAGGGTTCGAATCCCTTCGCCCGCTCCAGTTTT